>NZ_JAXCIS010000102.1:0-115333 GCF_034044025.1 Pseudomonas sp. SED1 | reverse complement strand
ATCTGTATCGTTTGGCCTACTTGCGAACAACCAGGTCGAGCAGCTCATCCCGATCCTTGATCTTCTGCAACACGATCTCCGACCGAATATCCATCACCCCCGCCGTGCGGTTCAGGTGGTTCACAATAAAGTCCGAAAAGTGCTTGAGGTTGCGTGCCTGCACCCGCAGCACATAATTGCTCGCCCCCGTAATTACATACGCACTGGCCACCTCCGGCCACCCTTGCACCTTCTTGATAAACGTCTCGTGCCAATCCTCCACATCCTGGCGCAACGACAGGTGGACGATGGCCTCCAGCTCAATCCCCAACTGCTCGGCGTTCAACACCGCCCGATAACCGCTGATGATTCCTTCGCTCTCCAGCAGGCGCAAACGCCGCAGGCAAGCCGAGGGCGACAGAGCGACTTTCTCCGCCAGTTCCTGGTTACTGATACGGCCATCCTGTTGCAGGAAATGCAGAAGGCGCAGGTCGGTGGCGTCGAGAATCATGGTTAGAATAAATCCGCGTGTTTGGGGGTTAAATTCGAATTTCCTACAGCTTAATTAGCCTGTTGCCCACCACTTTGCACGAAAATTCTCTAAAGCTTCGTTCATTATTTGGCTCATTGTTACTACAAGAACAGGACTGACCATGACCACCCGCACCCATTGCCTGACCCTCGATGCCCAGGATCCGCTGGCGCCACTGCGCGACCAATTCGCCTTGCCTGCCGGGGTGATCTACCTCGACGGCAACTCTCTGGGCGCGCGCCCGGTGGCAGCGCTGGAGCGGGCGCAAGCGGTGATCGCCGAGGAGTGGGGCAATGGCCTGATTCGCAGCTGGAACAGCGCCGGCTGGGCCGACCTGTCCCAGCGCCTGGGCAATCGCCTGGCACCGCTGATCGGCGCCCGCGACGGCGAAGTGGTGATTACCGATACCACCTCCATCAACCTGTTCAAGGTGCTCAGCGCCGCGCTGACCGTGCAACGCGAACGGGCGCCAAGCCGCAAGGTGATCGTCAGCGAAGCGAGCAACTTCCCCACCGATCTGTACATCGCTGAAGGCCTGACAGAACTGCTGCAACAGGGCTACTCCCTGCGCCTGGTCAACAGCCCGGACGAACTGCCCCAAGCCATCGACCAGGACGCGGCCGTGGTGATGCTCACCCACGTCAACTACAAGACCGGCTACATGTACGACATGCCGGCCCAGACCGCGTTGAGCCATGAGTGCGGCGCGCTGACGATCTGGGACCTGGCGCATTCGGCGGGCGCGGTGCCGATCGACCTGCATCAGGCCGGTGCCGATTATGCGATTGGTTGCACCTACAAATACCTCAACGGCGGGCCCGGCTCCCAGGCGTTTGTGTGGGTCAACCCGGCGTTGGTGGATGTGGTCACGCAGCCGCTGTCGGGCTGGTTCGGGCATACCCGCCAGTTCGCCATGGAGTCGCGTTATGCGCCAAGCCAGGGCATCGCCCGGTACCTGTGTGGCACCCAGCCGATTACCTCGCTGGCGATGGTGGAATGTGGCCTGGATATTTTTGCCCAGACCGACATGGCCAGCCTGCGCACTAAATCCCTGGCGCTGACCGACCTGTTTATCGAGCTGGTGGAATCCCGTTGCGCCGCCCACGAGCTGACCCTGATCACCCCGCGTGAACACGCCCGACGGGGCAGCCACGTCAGCTTCGAACACCCGGAAGGCTATGCGGTTATCCAGGCCTTGATCGCTCGCGGCGTGATTGGTGATTATCGCGAGCCGATGATCATGCGTTTCGGGTTTACCCCGCTGTACACCAGCTTTGCTGAGGTCTGGGATGCGGTGGAAATCCTGGGTGAGATTCTCGACCAGAAAACCTGGGACGAGCCGCAATTCAAAGTGCGCCACAGCGTCACCTGAGTAAACGCAGAGCAAAAATGTGGGAGCGGGCTTGCTCGCGAATGCGGTCTATCAGTCCCTGATGTATTGACTGCCACAGCGCTTTCGCGAGCAAGCCCGCTCCCACAGGGAACAGTGTTTCAACCAGAAAGCAGTGCAATCACAATAATAAAGGGGCACGCCACGTGACCACGCCAGACCAAGGCTTTGCCGCAATAACCAATCGCGAACTGGGCCTCAGGCGCCAGCTCACTTCCGGCCAGATGAGCATGATCGCCATCGGTGGCGCCATCGGCACCGGGCTGTTCATGGGCAGCGCCTACGCCATCGGCTATGCCGGGCCCAGCGTGCTGGTGAGCTATGCCATCGGCGCACTGATCACCTTGTTGCTGATGGGCTGCCTGGCAGAGATGACCGTGGCGCATTCCACCTCGGGCTCCTTCGGCGCGTATGCCGAATTTTATGTCAGCCCGCTGGCCGGTTTCCTGGTGCGCTATGCGTACTGGGCGGCGATTGTGCTGGCGGTGGGCGCCGAGGTCACGGCGGTGGCGATGTACATGAAGTACTGGTTCGCCAACGTGCCGGAATGGGTGTGGATCGTGTCGTTTTCCAGCGTGTTGATCGTGCTCAACGCCATCAGCGTCAAGACCTTCGGCAACTTCGAATACTGGTTCTCCACGATCAAGATCAGCGCCATCGTCGGCTTCATCATCCTCGCGGTGTATGTGGTGTTCGGCTCCGGCAATCCGGATTACGGTGTGCAGAACTACACCGCCCACGGCGGCTTTTTCCCGAATGGCTTGAGCGGCATGTGGATCGCGGTGATCGTCTCGATCTTCAGCTACCTGAGCGTGGAGATGATCGCGGTGGCTGCCGGTGAAGCGGCCGACCCGGAGCAGGCGGTGAAGAAAGCCTTCCGCGCGACCATCGTGCGGCTGGTGGTGTTCTACCTGCTGACCCTGGCGCTGATGCTCGCCATCGTGCCGTGGAACCAGGCTGGGCATGCCCAGAGCCCGTTCGTCACGGTGATGCAGACCATCGGCATTCCCGGCGCCACGGGCGTGATGAACTTTGTGATCCTGATCGCGGCCTTGTCGGCGATGAACAGCCAGCTCTACATCACCACCCGCATGATGTTCAGCCTGTCTCGCGCCGGCTTCGCGCCCAAGTCCATGGGTGCCTTGAGCAAGAGCGGCATCCCGTTGAACGCCTTGCTGCTGTCCAGCTCGGGCATCGCCCTGGCGACCCTGCTGAACGTGGTGTACCCGGAAAGCTCGTTCACCTTGATGATGGCGATCTCGATGTTTGGCGCGATCTTCACCTGGTTCATGATTTTCCTGACCCACTTGTTTTTCCGCCGCTACCGCAAGCGTCACGGCGGGCCGAAGCTGTCGTTCCAGCTGGCACTGTTTCCCTACAGCACGCTGCTGGGCCTGGTGCTGATGGGCGCGGTGATGATCACCACGTTCTTCACCGACGCGTTCAAGATGACGCTGGTGTTCGGGGTGCCGTTCCTGCTGATTCTGTCGCTGGTGTACTACGTGTTCTTCCGCAAGGGTCGCCAAAACCCTGTAGGCGCGAGCTTGCTCGCGAAAAACCCGAGAGCGCCGGGTTAAATCAGAAAGCCCGCGTTATCGTTGACGTTCTTCGCGAGCAAGCTCGCTCCTACAGGGGGAAAGGGCGTTTAGCAGTTGGGCGGCGTAACCGGGCAATTGGTCGAACCCGCGCGCGCATAACAGCAGTTTGCGACAGGCCCAATCCTCGGTCAGGGGTTGGGCCTGGAAGCGCCGCTCCAACGGCCAGCGTTCCAGCGCGGCCAACGGCACGATCCCCAGCCCGGCGCCCCGGGCGACCATGCGAATCAATCCATCAAAGCCGTCCGCGCGGATGCGGGTCTGCAAGCGAAAGCCTGCGTGCAACGCCTGTTCTTCCAGGTATACCGCCAGCGCGCTGTCGGCAGCCAGGCCTACGTAGTCGTGCTGCAAGCTGTCGATAAAACTCACGGTGCGGTCTGCCAGCGGGTGATCGAGGGGCATGATCAGCACCAGCGGGTCGTCGCGAAAGGGCAGGGTCTGCAAGCCGTGGGTGTCCACCGCATCGGAAATGATCCCCAGGTCTGCCGCACCCTGGCGCAAGGCGTGGGTGATGCGCAGGCTCGGCAGTTCCTGCAGGTCGATATCCAGGTTGGGGTGTTCCCGCAGAAAGTCCGCCAGCAATTCCGGCAGGTATTCGCTCAGGGCCGTGGTGTTGCACAGCAGGCGCACCTGGCCTTTGACGCCGTTGGCGTACTCCGCGAGGTCTTGCTGCAGGTGCTCGGCCTGCTGCAACAGCAGGCGGGCGTGGCGGGCCAGGGCTTTGCCTGCTGCTGTTGGCGTTACGCCACGGCGGCCGCGTTCCAGGAACGCGATGCCCAGCGAGGCCTCCATCGCCCGAATCCGCGCACTGGCGGCGGCCAGGGACAAATGGCTGCGGCTGGCGCCGGCGGTGATGTTGCCGGTGTCGAGGATGTGCAGGTACAGGCGCAGGTCGATCAGGTCAAAGTGCATGGGCTGGGGATCTCGGTGTCTGGACGGGCCTCTTCGCGAGCAAGCCCGCTCCCACATTTAGATCTGTGAACCCATTTCAAAATGTGGGAGCGGGCTTGCTCGCGAAGAGGCCATCTGCCTCACGCGAAACAAGAGGCTGCCTCAGTATATGGCGAATTTTCAGTCATCACCCAAACCTGCAAAATCCGACCCATGAATACCTTACTCGCGTTCTACCAAAATCTCGGCCCGGCCCTGACATTGCTGGTGATAGGCACCTTCCTGCTGGCCGGTACGGTCAAGGGTGTGATCGGCCTGGGCTTGCCCACCGTCGCCATGGGGATGCTCGGCCTGGCTATGTTGCCGGCGCAGGCTGCGGCCTTGCTGATCATCCCGTCCACCGTCACCAACCTCTGGCAACTGGCGTTCGGCGGTCATCTGAGCGCCTTGATCAAACGCCTGTGGCCGATGCTCCTGCTGATTTTTCTCGGTACCGGGCTGGGCTCGTTGTGGCTGGGCATGGACGGCGGGCACTGGGTGGTGCGGGCGTTGGGCGGGGCGTTGCTGGTGTATGCCTTGAGCGGGTTGTTGTTGCCAACCTTCAAGGTCAGCCCGGCCACCGAGCGCTGGCTGGGGCCATTGTGCGGCGTGCTGACCGGGGTCATCACCTCGGCCACCGGAGTATTCGTGATCCCGGCGGTGCCGTATCTGCAAGCGTTGGGCTTGAATCGCGATCAACTGGTGCAAGCGCTGGGGCTATCGTTCACCGTGTCGACCCTGGCGCTGGCGGCCGGGTTGTTCTGGCGCGGCAGCCTGGGCGGTGGGGAATTGAACGCCTCGTTGCTGGCATTGGTGCCGGCGCTGCTCGGCATGTGGCTGGGCCAGGCCCTGCGCCAGCGCATCAGCGCGGTGCTGTTCAAGCGGGTGTTTTTTATCGGGATGGCCGCGCTGGGTGGGCATCTGCTGATCAGTGGTTAAGAATCTGCTGTTGATTTGTGTATTTTGGTCAAATGCGTTTTGGCCGTCCGGTACGTATTCCAAAGCACAGGCCCCGTTATCCTGAGTCTGTAATGCGGCTAGTATCCGTGTAGCCGCTATAAAGAGGATTCACGTTGAAAGCCCGATCCGATGAGCTACAGATCTTCGTCTGCGTAATTGAATGCGGGTCGATTTCCGCCGCCGCCGAACAGGTTGGGCAGACGCCGTCGGCAGTCAGCCGCACCTTGTCGCGCCTGGAAGCCAAGCTCGACACCACCCTGATCAACCGCACCACACGGCGCATGGACCTGACCGAAGAGGGCAAGTATTTCTTCGAGCGGGCCAAGGTGATCCTCGAGCAAATGGACGACCTGGAAGAGCGCCTGTCGTCGCGCCAGCAAACCCCCTCGGGGCGCCTGCGGATCAACGCGGCATCGCCGTTCATGCTGCATGCGATCGTGCCGTACATCGCCGAGTTTCGTGGCCTGTACCCGGACATCCAGCTGGAGCTGAACAGCAACGACCTGATCATCGACCTGTTGGAGCAGAGCACCGACATCGCCATCCGCATTGGCGCCCTCGCAGACTCGACCCTGCACGCCCGCTCACTGGGATGCAGCCCGCTGCATATCCTCGCCAGCCCGGCTTACCTTGAACAACACGGCACGCCCACCACCGTAGCCGAACTGGCCGGACACAGCTTGCTCGGGTTCACCCACACCGAAACCCTCAACCACTGGCCGCTGCGCCATGTGCACGGCGATCGCTGGCAGATCCAGCCGGGCGTCGCCGCGTCCAGCGGTGAAACCTTGCGCCAGCTGGCGCTGGAAGGGCAGGGCATCACCTGTCTGTCGGACTTCATGACCGCCCAGGACATCAAGAGCGGGCGCCTGATACCGGTGCTGGCGGAGTTCAACAGCGGCTATCGCCAGCCGATCAACGCCGTGTACTACCGCAACTCGCAATTGGCCTTGCGCATCCAGTGCTTCCTGGACTTTATCCAGGGCAAGCTGGCCAGCTACGCCAGCTGATTCGTGACCCCTGCGCAAGAGTGAATTGGGCAATACGGACTTATTCGGAATGGATAGGTCCGCAATACTGACGCCATCAATTACTCACGCAGGGAGACACCTCCATGAACGTATTCATTACCGGCGCTGCCGGTTTTATCGGCGGCTCCATCGCCACTGGCCTGGTCAAGGCCGGCCATAAAGTGACCGGTCTTGTACGCAGCGCCGAACAAGCCGAAGAAATGACTGCACTGGGCATCATGCCGGTGATCGGCACGTTGGATGACAGCGCACTGTTGACCGAGCAGGCGAAGAACGCTGACGCCGTTATCAACGCCGCCAGCAGTGACCATCGCGGCGCCGTGGAAACCTTGCTGGCCGCGTTGCGCGGTTCCAACAAAACCTTCCTGCACACCAGCGGTTCGAGCATCGTCGGCGATGCGTCGGGCGGTAAGTCCAGCGATGTCATCTACTTTGAAGACAACTTGCCGGAGCCGACCGTCGACAAGGCCGCTCGCGTGGCTATCGACAATTTGATCCTTGCTGCCGCCAAAGACGGCGTGAACTCGGCGGTGATCTGCAACACCCTGATCTACGGCCACAGCCTGGGCGTTAAGCGCGACAGCGTGCAGTTGCCACGGTTGCTCAAGCAGGCGCGTAAAAGTGGCGTTGTGCACCATGTGGGCACCGGCCAGAACATCTGGTCCAACGTGCACATCGAAGACGTGGTCGCGCTGTACCTGCTGGCGCTGGAAAAGAATGTGCCGGGCACGTTCTACTTTGTGGAAAGTGGCGAAGCGGCGTTTGTCGACATGACCACCGCGATTGCCGAAGCGTTGAAGCTGGGCAAGCCACAGGATTGGCCGTTGGCCGATGCCGAGGCCGAGTGGGGCTATGAAATGGCCAACTATGGCTTGGGCTCCAATAGCCGGGTGCGTGGCAAGCACGCGCGGGAATTGCTGGGTTGGGCGCCGAAGCGCACTTCTGTAGTCGAGTGGATTCGCAACGAGATGGTGTGATGTTCGCTTGAAACCGAGGCGAGCCCTTCGCGAGCAAGCCCGCTCCCACATTTGACCGAATTCCAAAGTTGGAACTCGGTTAAGTGTGGGAGCGGGCTTGCTCGCGAAAGGGGCGACTCGGTCCAACGGTCTTATCCAATACTAGCCCCACTTCACTCATTTCCGTACCATCCCCCGCCTTATCCCTCGCAACTCCCCGGTACTTCAATGAACCTCACCCGTCTGCGCGCCGACGCCCTGGCCGGACTCACCACGTCTTTTGCCTTGCTCCCCGAGTGCATCGCCTTCGCCCTGGTGGCTCACCTCAACCCGCTGATGGGCCTCTATGGCGCGTTCATCATCTGCACCCTCACCGCGCTGTTCGGCGGCCGGCCCGGCATGGTCTCCGGTGCCGCCGGTTCGATGGCGGTGGTGATCGTTGCACTGGTGGTGCAGCACGGCGTGCAGTACCTGCTGGCCACGGTGTTGCTGGGCGGCTTGATCATGGTCGCCTTCGGCCTGTTGCGCCTGGGCAAGCTGGTGCGCATGGTGCCGCACTCGGTGATGCTCGGGTTCGTCAACGGCCTGGCAATCATCATCGCCCTGGCGCAGTTGGAGCATTTCAAGAGCGGTGACACCTGGCTCAGCGGCACGCCGTTGTACGTGATGACCGGGCTGGTCGCGGCAACCATGGCCATTGTCTACCTGCTGCCGCGCCTGACCCGCGCGGTGCCGCCAGCCCTGGTGGCGATCCTCGGCGTGGGCCTTGCGGTATACCTGCTCGGCTTGCCGACCCGCACCCTGGGCGATATGGCTCACATCGCCGGCGGCCTTCCGACCTTCGCGTTGCCGCAGATTCCCTGGACCCTCGAAACCCTGCACATCATCGCGCCTTACGCGATCCTGATGGCCATGGTCGGCCTGCTGGAAACCCTGCTGACCCTCAACCTAACCGACGAAATCACCGAAACCCGTGGCTACCCCGACCGCGAAAGCGTGGCCTTGGGCGCGGCGAATATGGTCTCTGGCCTGTTCGGTGGCATGGGTGGCTGCGCGATGATCGGGCAAACCGTGATCAACCTCAGCTCCGGCGGGCGCGGGCGGTTTTCCGGTGTGTTCGCCGGGGTGATGATCCTGTTGTTCATTCTGTTTCTGTCACCGCTGATCGAGCGCATTCCGCTGGCGGCGCTGGTAGGCGTGATGTTCGTGGTGTCCCAGCAGACGTTTGCCTGGGCTTCGTTGCGGGTGATCAACAAGGTGCCACTGAACGACGTGCTGGTGATCATGGCGGTGACGGTGATTACCGTGTTCACCGACCTGGCGACCGCAGTGCTGTGCGGGATTGTGATTGCGGCGCTGAACTTCGCCTGGCAGCAAGCGCGCGAGCTATACGCGGACGAGCATATGGAAGCGGACGGCAGCAAGCTCTATCGGCTGCATGGCACGCTGTTCTTCGCCTCGACCACGCCGTTCCTGAACCGGTTCGACCCGGCCAACGATCCGGCCCAGGTGACGCTGGATTGTCGTCATTTGAGCTTTGTCGACTATTCGGCAATTGCCGCGTTGATGACCCTTCGGGAGCGCTACACCAAGGCCGGCAAACATCTGCGGGTGCTGCACCTGTCTGAGCGCTGCCGCAAACTGCTCAAGCGTGCGCGGGTGCAGCACGACTGACAGTTGTGATCGTTCCCACGCTCTGCGTGGGAACGCCGCCCTGGACGCTCCGCGTCCGCTCTTAAAGTCGTGACGCGGAGCGTCACAGGATGCATTCCCACGCAGAGCGTGGGAACGATCACGGTCCGACCAGGTTTTCCAGTTCCTGGGCGCGGGTCTGGGTCATGTCCAGCACGCAGCCGGAGCCGTTGACCTGATCAATGGTGCCGCCGGTTGCTGAGCCGATGAAGCCGCAGTTGGCATCGCGAAACTTGAGCCACTGGCGTTGCACGTCTTGCAGCTGCTGCTTGCGGTTGCCTTCCATCGCGGTCATGGCGGCTTTGTAGGCGGTGTTCAGGCGTGCGTCCTGCACCTTGGTTTCCTTGGCGTTGCAATCGACCATGTCGGCGGTGGTGTTGGCGCCGTCCATGCATTTTTTCAGCGCCGGATTCTCGTCGGCTGAAGCCGTGCCGCAAAAGGCCAGCAGCAGTGCTCCGGCAGCGAAAGGAACAAGCAGGTGGTTACGATTCATTCTGGGTTTTCCTGGTCATGAGTCGGTGTGCAGTTTAAGACTCGGCCTGCGCAGTTGAGTTTCCAGCCCTGGCGATCTTCATGTAAGAACGCCCCCCGAATTTTCATCCACTGACCCAGGGCATATCCCTGTGCGACAGGGCTTGTCTGTGGGCGAAAATTACTTTCATAAAAATTGAAAATCCACCTCGGTAATGATTTATGAGTTTCACAACCTATTCGACGTGACCCTTTCCGAGGAGTACCGCATGGCCGCATCACCGGGGTATTGGCTGCTGATCTACGCCGCCATCGCCATCATTGCATTGATCGTATTGATCGCGCGTTACCGGCTCAACCCGTTTATCGTCATCACCCTGGTGTCTATTGGCCTGGCGCTGTTGGCCGGGATGCCGGCGGATACGATCATGGGTTCCTACGAGGCCGGCGTCGGCAAGACGCTGGGGCATATTGCGCTGGTGGTCGCGCTGGGCACGATGCTCGGCAAGATGATGGCCGAGTCCGGCGGCGCCGAGCAGGTGGCGCGCACGTTGATCAACCGGTTCGGCGAGCGTAATGCGCACTGGGCGATGGTGTGTATCGCGTTCCTGGTGGGGCTGCCGCTGTTCTTCGAGGTCGGTTTTGTGTTGCTGGTGCCGATCGCCTTTACCGTGGCGCGGCGAGTGGGCGTGTCGATCCTGATGGTCGGTCTGCCAATGGTGGCCGGCTTGTCGGTGGTGCATGCGCTGGTGCCGCCGCATCCGGCGGCGATGATGGCGGTGCTGGCGTATAACGCGTCGGTTGGGCAAACGGTTTTGTATGCGATTCTGGTGGGTATCCCAACGGCGATCATTGCCGGCCCGCTGTACGCCAAATTCATCGTGCCACGGATTCACCTGCCGGCGGAAAACCCGCTGGAGCGCCAGTTCATCGACCGCGAGCCGCGCACCCGTTTGCCGAGTTTCGCCCTGACCATGGGCACCATCCTGTTGCCGGTGGTGCTGATGATGATCGGCGGCTGGGCCAACCTGATTTCCACACCGGGCACCGCCTTCAACCAGTTCCTGTTGTTCATCGGTAACTCGGTAATTGCGCTGCTGGTGGCGACCCTGGTGAGCTTCTGGACGCTGGGCCTGGCCCAGGGTTTCAACCGCGAATCGATCCTCAAATTCACCAACGAATGCCTGGCACCCACCGCCAGCATCACCTTGCTGGTGGGCGCGGGCGGTGGTTTGAACCGGATTCTGGTAGACGCTGGCGTCACCAATGAAATCCTCGGCCTGGCCCATGCCTTCAACCTGTCGCCATTGGTGATGGGCTGGCTGTTCGCTGCGTTGATGCGCATCGCTACCGGCTCGGCCACGGTGGCCATGACCACCGCCTCGGGCGTGGTAGCGCCGGTCGCCATGGGGCTGGGTTATCCACACCCTGAGTTGCTGGTGCTGGCCACCGGTGCGGGCTCGGTAATCTTTTCCCACGTGAACGACGGCGGCTTCTGGCTGATCAAGGAATACTTCAATATGACGGTGATCCAGACCTTCAAGACCTGGACCGTGCTGGAGACCCTGATTTCGGTGGTTGCCTTCGGTCTGACGTATGGTCTGTCCTGCATCCTGTAACCGGAGACCTCATGGACATCCTCTACCAGATCCGCGCCCGTCTGGATTCCTTCAGCGCCGGCGAAGGGCGTATCGCCAAGTTGATGCTTGATGACGTCGGTTTCGCAGCGTCCGCCAGCCTGGAAGCGTTGTCCCAACGGGCCGAGGTCAGTACCGCCACCTTGTCGCGTTTTGCCCGCAGCGTCGGGTGTCGTGACTTGCGTGACCTGCGCCTGCAACTGGCCCAGGCCAGCGGCGTCGGCAGTAGGTTTCTCGACCCGGCGGGTTTGCCTGAGCAGTCGGCCTTTCACCGGCAGATTCTCAGCGATATCGAATCGACGTTGCGCCGGCATTTGTCCGGTTTCAACCAGCGCAGTTTTGTCGACGCCGTGAGCCTGCTGGGCAAAGCGCGGATGATCCACACGTTCGGCATGGGCGGGCCGTCGAGCCTGTGCAGCGACGAGTTGCAAGTGCGCCTGGTGCGGCTGGGCTACTCGATCGCCGCCTGCCACGACCCGGTGATGATGCGTGTGACCGCCGCCACCTTGGGCCCGGAACACGCGCTGATTGTTTGCTCGCTGACCGGCATCACCCCGGAGGTATTGGGCGTGGTGGCGCTGGCGCGTAATTACGGCGCCAAAATCATCGCTATCACCCTGCCGGATTCCCCGCTGGCGCAGTTGGCCGATGTGCTGCTGCCGCTGCAACCGGCGGAAACCAGTTTTATCTACAAGCCAACGGCGGCGCGCTACGGAATGCTGTTGGCCATCGACGTACTCGCCACCGAGCTGGCCTTGGCCATGCCGGACGACAACCAGGAACGCCTGCGACGGATCAAGCTGGCCCTGGACGATTATCGCGGCGGCCCCGACAGCCTGCCGCTTGGAGATTGAAATGAAGTACCACACGTTGATCCGCCAGGCGCTGATCATTGATGGCAGCAATACCCCCGGCTATGTCGCCGATGTGGCCGTGCACGAGGGCCGTATCGAGAAGATTGGCGACTTGTCCCGAGACAGCGCCGAGCATGAAATCGACGCCACCGGGCGCGTATTGGCGCCGGGGTTTATCGACGTGCACACCCACGACGACACGGTAGTGATCCGTCACCCGCAGATGCTGCCAAAGCTGAGCCAGGGCGTGACCACGGTGATCGTCGGCAACTGCGGCATCAGCGCTTCGCCGGTCAGCCTGCGGGCCGATCCGCCGGACCCGATGAACCTGCTGGGCAAGCGCGAGGCCTTCGCCTATCCGCGGTTTGCCGATTACCGCGCGGCGGTGGAAAGTGCCCATCCGGCGGTCAACGTGGCGGCGCTGATCGGCCACACGGCGCTGCGCAGCAACCATATGGACGAGCTGCACCGCACCGCCACTCCCGATGAAATCGCCGCGATGCGCGTGCAGTTGCAGGAGAGTCTTGCGGACGGTGCCCTTGGGTTATCCACTGGGCTTGCCTACGCCAGCGCCTTCAACGCCGAGACCGATGAAGTGCTGCAACTGAGTGAAGAACTCACGGCGTTCGGCGCGGTGTACACCACCCATTTGCGCAGCGAGTTCGAACCGGTGCTGGAGGCCATGGACGAGGCGTTTCAGATTGGCCGGCATGCCAAGGCGCCGGTGATTATTTCTCACCTCAAGTGCGCGGGCGCCGGTAACTGGGGACGCAGTCCGCAGTTATTGGCTTCGCTGGAGCACGCGGCGAAGACTCATCCGGTGGGTTGCGATTGCTATCCCTATGCGGCCAGTTCATCGACCCTGGATCTGAAGCAGGTTACCGACGCGTTTCGCATCACCATCACCTGGTCCACGCCGCATCCGGAAATGGGCGGGCGGGATTTGCAGGACATCGCCGCCGAGTGGGCGGTGCCGCTGATGGACGCCGCCCGCCGCCTGCAACCCGCCGGGGCGGTGTATTACGGGATGGATGAGACCGACGTGCAGCGCATCCTGGCGCATCCACTGTCGATGATCGGTTCGGATGGTTTGCCGGAAGACCCGTTCCCTCATCCGCGTTTGTGGGGCGCGTTTCCACGGGTGCTCGGGCATTTCAGTCGAGACCTTGGCTTGTTCCCGCTGCACACCGCCGTGCACAAGATGACCGGTTTGTCGGCGGCGCGCTTTGGCCTGGCCGAGCGCGGTGAGATCCGTGAAGGGCATTGGGCGGACCTGGTGCTGTTTGACCCGTTGCGGGTGCGGGATGTGGCGGACTTCAAGGAGCCGCAGCGCGCGGCGGAAGGGATTGACGGAGTGTGGGTCAATGGCGTGCTGAGCTACAGCGACGGGCAGGCCAACGGACAGCGGCCCGGACGGTTCCTGGCGCGAAACGGGGATTTGCGTAAGGGGTTTGCGGCCGTATAGTGGCCGCTCTCAAACACGGAGCAATCGCCATGCACTTAGGAAAAGTCACCCCCATTTTGCGCAGTTTCGACGAGGCCAGGACACTGGAGTTCTACGTCGACTTCCTGGGGTTCAAGGTCGATTGGCAGCACCGGTTTGAAGACAACTTTCCGCTGTACCTGCAGGTGTCGCTGGGGGAATGCGTGCTGCACCTGTCCGAGCACCATGGCGACTGCACGCCGGGTGCGGCGGTGCGGATTCAGGCCCAAGGGCTGGAAGCGTACCAGCAACAGTTGCTGGCCAAGAATTACCGCAATGCCAAGCCGGGGATTGAAGACACGCCATGGGGCAGTCGCGAGATGAGCATCAGCGACCCGTCGGGGAACCGGTTGGTGTTTGTTGAAGAAGTAGCGGTTTAAACCCGTTCTAATGTGGCGAGGGAGCTTGCTCCCGTTGGGCTGCGCAGCAGCCCCAAAACCAGGCGCCGGGTTTACCTGAACGGTCTCGGTTGTTTGGGCTGGAGCCGCTTCGCGGCCCAACGGGAGCAAGCTCCCTCGCCACAGTTTGAGGGTGCTTGCGTTGAAGGTGTGTTTACACCCGGAAATGGCTGACCATCTGCTGCAACTGCCCGCCCAAACGTGCCAGTTCCACACTCGACTTGGCCGTCTCATCGCTGGCTGCCGCCGTCTGCTCCGACACGTCCCGCACGTTCACGATACTGCGGCTGATCTCTTCCGCCACGGCGCTCTGCTGTTCGGCGGCGGCAGCAATCTGCTGGTTCATCGACTGGATGTTCGACACCGTACGGGTGATGTTTTCCAGTGATACACCGGCCTTGCGCGTCAGTTCGACGCTGCTGTCGGTGAGGCTGCGGCTGTTGTTCATCACGGCAGCCACTTGCTGGGTGCCGTTCTGCAAACCGGCCACCAGGCCTTCGATTTCTTCGGTGGATTTCTGGGTGCGCTGGGCCAGGCCACGGACTTCGTCGGCGACCACGGCAAAACCCCGACCGGCTTCACCGGCACGAGCCGCTTCGATGGCGGCGTTGAGTGCCAGCAGGTTGGTCTGTTCGGCCACGGCCTTGATCACGTCCATCACGCTGCCGATCTTGTTGCTCTCTTGTTGCAGGTGAGTCATGGCGTCGGTGGAGCGCGCCACTTCGGCTGCCAAACGTTCGATCTGGGCGATGGCTTCGGCCACCACCTTGTCACCGGCGCGGGCTTCGCCGTCGGCGGCCGAGGCAGCCTGAGAGGCTTGTTCGGCGTTACGGGCGACTTCCTGCACGGTGGCGGTCATTTCGTGCATGGCGGTGGCTACTTGATCGGTCTCGATCTTCTGGCTGTTGACCCCGGCGCTGGTCTGTTCGGTCACGGCCGACAGCTCTTCGGCGGCAGCGGCGATCTGGGTCACGCCGTCGCGGATGCCGCTGATCAATTCACGCAGGGTGGTGCCCATGCGCTGGATGCCTTGTTGCAACACGCCGAGTTCGTCGCGGCGGGTCACCTGGATGTTGTGGCTAAGGTCGCCGGAAGCGATGCGCTCCACCACGGCGAGGGTCTCGCGCAATGGGCGGGTGATCTGGCGGGTGATGATCACGGCAGCCACGATACCCACCAGCAATGCCAGCAATGTGCTGATCAGTTGCAGGCTGCGGGCCTGGGCGCTTTCGGCGTCGCGGCGTTGCAGTTGGATGTCGTACAGCTTGTCGCTGATGGTGACGATGTCGGTGCCCTGGGTAGTCATTTCTGCCCGGGCCGAGACGATGTTGGCGTTGGCTGCCTTGTAGTTCTGGACGGCGCTGCGATAGGCGCCGAGGGCGGTTTCCAGTGAGCTCAGGGCGGTCTGTTGGCTGGCGCCGAACACCGCATGCAGGCCTTTCAAACCATCGATGGCTTTCTCGATCTGCGCGGCGGCACGGGCTTCAGTCTCGGCGTTGACGTTGCCGGTGTAGCCGCGCACTTCGTAGCGGGCCAACTGGAACTGTTCCTTGGCGGTGTTCACGGCCTCGAACTGAGCGAAGCGTTCGGTGCTCTCAGGCATCTGGCGCACGCTGGAGTCCAGGGCACTGATCTGCGCGTTGGCGATGTCAGCCTTGTCACCCATGACCTGGCGCGCGGCGTTACCGTTGCGGTAGGCCTCGCGCATTTTGTTCAAGGACTGCTGGTAGGCGGTGATGATCGCTTTTTGCTCATTGAGCAGCTTGAGGTTGTCCGGGCTCTTGAAGCTGTCCAGCAGCTTCTGTTGCTGGGCGACAAAACCGTCGAGGTTGGTCTGCACGTTTTGCGCCACGGCTTCGTCGCCGTTGGCCAACATGTATTGCAGGCGCACGATTCGCAGTTTGGTCAGCGAAGCGTTGAGCTGGGTGATGTCGCTCATCCAGTTGCTGCGGTCGATCAGGCCGCCCAGGCTGGTCCAGCCGGTGAGCGCGAGGATCGAGGTGAGTACCAGTACCAGGCCGAAGCCCAGGCCCAGTTTCATGTTGACGCTGATGTTGCCGAACCAACTATTCATCGCATTCCTCCAGGAACAGATTTGCGGGTACATCCGGTTGCTGGAAGTAGCGACCAGCCGATGGGTAGTCAGGAGGTATCGGCAGCCCTGGCGAGAGCTGAAACGGTTTTTTCGTGAGGGGAAGATTTATGGACCGTGAGCGACGAGCGGTCGCGCCGCCCTCATGCAGAGGGCGGTACGAGGGTCATTGGACTTGGCGCATTTTTTTGATGGTTGTGATGATGTCGATCAACGCTTCCCTGCTGATGAAGCGGCGGTCATCCAGGTTCCAGCGATTGACGAAGTGACCCCTGGCGTCCTGCTGCAACGCAGTGTGGACCAGGACGCCGTCGCGGTTTTTATGAACCATCTCCAACCCGTCGTCCAGCGTGCGCTGAAGCAGGTAATCGCCTTTGCGCCGAAGGCGTTGTTCGAGGCTGAGCGTTAACGCGGGCACGACAGGTTGCGGCAATGGCGCACCGGCGACTTCGACGTTTTTCTTGAAGTCGTAGCGCACCAATGGCCATTGCTGCTCGCGTGTCATGGCCAGCACTGCTGCGGGTTCGCGCAAAAAACCTGTGGCCGAGCCTGGAGGCACGTCGTCCAGTAGTACGCTGATACCCTTGTTGAGGTCGGCAATGCCCGGTACGCCACGATGAGTGTTGAGATGCGTCTCACCGACCAGTGCAACCCACTTGTGTGGCCCGTGTTGAAGCTGGTCGGCGCGTATCACCTGGGTCGCGAAGTAGTTGAACATTGATGTTCTGGAGGCGGTCATGCCGTCCACCCGCAAACTGGCGACACAATCGAGTGCACGGATCCGAACGTTATGTTTCATCGCCACCTGTACCAGGCTGACAAAGCTATAGGGGTTGTCGGCCGGTACGCCGTGGCCTTTGTCCAATGCGTTGAGGTAGCTCCATAGCTCATCTGGCATAAAGCCCAGGCTGTGGACGATATCCAGATCGGCCTGATGCAACTCGGTGGTGAGTTGCTCCATGTACAGGGTTTTTACCTCGCGCTGGCCTTTCAGGTATTCCATGTGCCGGCTAAGGAAGCCTTTACTTGACGTACTGGAGTGCGCTTCGCCGACCACCAGGCCATCGGCAATGTCCAGCAGTTGGTCGATAAACCTCGCCTCATCCAGAGCGGCTTCGACCGGGGGGACTACCACCCGCGCAGGCGGTGTGTGTTCGGTAAAAAACGCCTGGGCCTGGGCCCGAAGTTTTGTGCGGGTCTGGTCGAAAGTGGTTTGCGCTGCTCGACGGCTGCTGGCGGTCTCCCGGTAGGCAGTAGCGAAGAGCGCATCACGCGTGCCCATTGGCAGGGTGATTTCATCGCTGATCAGGCTCAGGTGTTCCTGTGGCAGGTCAAAGGTGCTGAAGTGGCGCGGCGCTTCGGCAGGAAGAGGGCGGGTTGGCCGTAACGAGTGCGAGCGTTCCACCCAGGGCCCTGGGCGCTGCGCGGGTGCGGCGACCCGGCCGGCGCTGCTCAAAGACAGCTTCAGATCAGCCTTGGCCAATACATCACCCGGAATGCCGCCCGCCACATCCGCAATGACTTGGGTAGGTTGCTCGAAGGCATCATCGACCCGCAGGGCAATGCTCTTTTGCAGGTCGGCCAGGCCCGGCGTACCGCGATAGGTGCTCATGCGTTTTTGATCAACCAATGCTATCCAGCGTTCGCCCGGTTTTTTGGTTTGGTCGTCGTTAATGATCGTGTGGGAGTAAAAGTTGGTCAGGCGGGTGGAGCGAATCGGGGCCGGGCGTGAATCAACCAGGCACAGGGTGTTTTCCAGGTCGTAGGAGCTAGAGGCATTCAACGACCGGACCTCAATCCCGTGCTGTTGCGCGGTTTTTACCAGCATCCAGTGGCCGTGCAACCCTTCGGGGTCGCGGTAATTTTCCTTGTCGATGGATTTGAGCTGGCCCTCGGCCCGTTTGGAGAAGCCACTGGAAAACCGTGAGTGGGTTTTCAGATGATGAATGTCGCGCCACAGCGGTTCGATATAGAGGACCGTCACGTCGAGTTCGCGCAGGTACTGCATGTTTTCGATCAGCACCTGTTTAGCTACGGTGGAAAACGGTGCCTCGCCCACCACCAGGTTGTGCGCGTCATCGATCAGCAGCTTGAGCAGGTCGCGCACCGCAATGTCTGGCGCGGGGTTCAAGGTTTCGGCCCGGGGAACCACGGCCGGCAAACGAGCAAAAAAAGCGTCGGCGTCATCCGTCAGCGCCTTGACGTTGTCCAGGTGTTGCCTGAGTGCCGGGTCGAGTTGCCGGCGCGAGATCCAGATGCTGTGGGTATTAAGGTCACGATCCAGGAAGGCGATCTGCAAGAACAGCGCCGACCTGTCTTCGGGGGCGATGACGGCCGCTACGTTCGTGCGATATTTTTCCGACAACTCGTAGGGCTGCCCGAGCCTTTCAGGGCCTGGCATGCCACCGATGACACCAGAGCGTTGCCACTGGCCATCCGCTGTCTGGCTCACCAGCTTGCCAGTGGAGCGCAGCTGCCCGCTGGTGGTGTCATAGCGAAACAGCAGGAATCGTCCCAGGCTGTCCGGGGTATGTGAGGCCCATAGGTTGTCGCCGCCCAACAGCACGGGCTGCATGCCCTGAGGTACCGGGGATTGCGGTTGCAGTTGCTTGATCAGGGTGATTGCCTGCTGCTCCTTGGGGGCACGAGCGATATGGCGCAGCGGCGGGCGGATGAGCCGGGTGGGCGCGAACAACAGTGGCCGCAGGTCGGTCAACAACGCCCCGCCGGCATTGAGCAGCGCTCCCAGGTAGTGGCCCAGTGCGACGGCAGTCTGGTTGCGGCTATAGGCATGCAGCGCGAGCATTGAATCCTTGAACACCAGCAAGCCGCCCAAGGCCAGGCTCAGGGCCGGGAAGGGAGCGGTGAGCACGGCAATGGTGATTTCGCCGATGACGCTGACCAGTTCCACGATCATCTGCAGGCGCCCGGACGTGGTGTTTTTGACTTTATCGATACGATGGCGCAGTGGCTTGTCGTAGCTGTGATAATGCAGGTCTTTGAGTGGCAGTGCGGTGCGGGGCACTTCGTCGAATACGGGCTTGGAGTAAACCCCCTTGAGCTGTGCTGGCAGGCCGGTCACCAATGCTTGCAACTTGGGTTCGAACGCCGCGCGTTCAACGCTGGCAACCCGGCTGATGTAGTAGGTATCCATGCCCTCAAGGTTTTTCAGGCGCTCGTTGAACTCCCGTTGCGGCCTGAAGGCGATACCGTCGGGCGCGTTGGGGGTGTAGAGCAAGGGCAGGTTGTTGGCGTGGTGGAACAGGTAGCAGCCATCGATCACTTGGCCGCTGATGTGGAGTGGGTAAAGGCGATACAGGTTGCGCACGGCATTGCTGTTGTCGGCCAGACTGTCGATGCTCTTTTCCAGCCAGACCAGGTCGGCCGATGCCAGGTAGCCTTGCAGGCAACACTCCAGCGCGGCGACTCGCATGTGCAATTGGGTGACTTCCAGGGCCATCCCACGGTGCCAGCCATAGCTGGCATGTTGCGGGTCCAGCAGGGTTTTCTCGACCTCGGCGACGTAACGATCGCCGACCCAGATGCCCCTTACCGAGTTGCTCACCGTTTGCGCGGTGAGTCGACTCAGGTCGACGCCGGGCGGTCCCTTGAACTGTGCGGTGGTGCTGGCGTCAGGGTTGATAAAACCCAGGCTGGCGTCATAACCATTGCGGTACAGCGTGGTGTAGCTGACGCGTTCGCGCGGGGTGATTACGCCCACCAGGTTTGGGTCTACCGCGGGGGTCGGATTACCCAGCAGTTGGTTGAGTGCGGTTTTTGCCGCCTTGTGCAAGTAACGGTCGAAGTCGGGAAACTGTTGCGGGCTACCCGGGCTTGCGCCGTAGGCCTGTGCAGCGCCCAGCGCCTGTTCCTTGAGGTCGGCGAGTTTCTGTCGGTCAGCCGCTGAAGCCTGGCTCAGCCAATTGGGCATCTGATGCAGGTATTCATCGGCCTGCATGGCCAGCGTCGTGGTGCTCATTTCCACCAGGCAGGCTTCATAGGTCGAAGGCGCTCCGAAACTGATCATCAAGTAATCGCGGTTGGCCGGGATAAAACCCAAAGCGGAAAGCATCGCGCTGTATTTGGGCCGGATCCGGCTTACCACTTGTTCAAGCAGGTAGTCTTTCATGCTGCGCGAGCCTGGAGCGGACGTCACCTCCTGGCTCCAGCCGAGGATATGCGCCTGCAATTCCCGCTCGCTGCCAAAGGCCTGGAACTGTTCGGCGCGCGGCGCGTGAGGCGTGCACAGCAGCAAGCGTTTTACAGCGCCCGTTGCATCGGTCTGGCGCAGGACCCAGAGGTCTTTGAGCGGTGCCTTGTGCAGGAACAGGCAGCAGGCGGTGAGTGTGAGTGAGGGGCCTTCACTCAGAGTCTGGAGCAGTACGTAGTCGTCAGCACTGATGTGGTTTTGCAACGATGCACAGTAGGCCAGCGCGTGCAGACGGCTGTCGAGCATTTGCTGCATGGCTTCCTGCACCGCGGGGAAACTATGGGCCCGCTTTTGTTCTTCGGCGAAGTTGAGGCTCGGTTGTACCCTGGCCAGCAGGTCGGCCAGGTAGGCAGGTGTTATGTCCTGGAACTCGGGCGGTAGTGACTGCTGGGCGTAGGTCAGTTGGGTGTGTTTGAGAAACGCGGAGTCGGCGTGTTCATCTCCACGGTGCAAGCCACGTACCGCCAGTTGCACCAGGTTGTTGTACTGACGGTACGAGTTGCCTGACTTCAGGGTGCGCTCAGTGCTGATTTGCAGCTGCTCGGGGATCAGGCCCTGGATATCCAGGTCTTCATCCAGGTGCTCAAGCAATTGCACACGCGCCATAGCCTCGGGCGAGGCCGCCGGGCCTAGCCGCGCAAGGACTTGCAGGCTGAGATGTTCATAGGTGCGCAAGTGCGCGGCGAGGGTGCTGCGCTGTGCCTCGCTGGCGCTGCGGTACCAGTCGGGGGCGGATTGGAGCAGCAGTTTTTCGAGCAACTGCTGCGCGCGCAACTCCAGGCGAGACGTCAGGTGCCACGGTGAATTGCGCAGCGCCCGGTCCAGTTCGAGAGCCATTTGGGCGACGTCTGTCGGCGCTGGATGACCGTCCAGGCCAAGGGAAAACGCGATGTCCTGGCGCTGTTTTTCCTGCAGGGCGCTGTAGGTGTGTTCGTTCAGCGGGACGCTGTCGACAGGGCTCAGCACCAGGGGCCAGATACTGGCGGTATGCAGATGCTGGTGGCGGCGCGGCAGGTGCTGCAACAGCTCCTGGCGCCAGGCCGCCTGGCCCATGCGCTCTCGCAACGTGCGGTCCAGATGCTTGAGCGAGGTGAAGGCTTCCAGGCCTCTGGAGGGGGTGAACAGCACCACATCGCCGTCTTCCGTCTCCAGGTGGGTGACCGCTGCCTGGCTGCGGGTGAGGACAAACGCCCCGGCGAACTCGATGGTTTGTTGACGGTAGCGAAAGGTCAGGCGATGGATCCCCGGACGAAGCTCGGGGCCGCTGACGATGTTCATCACCAACTGTTGGTCACCGGGGTTGAGCAGGCGATCGGCAACCTTCAATTTGACCTCGGCCTCCAGCATCTGCTGGTGGCTGTCGAGTATCCAGTTCTTGCGCAAATGGCCGTTGGGCCGCCGTTCGATTTCCAGGGAGGCCAACTTCTTGTGCAATGCCAGGCTGATGCGCGTGCGGTTCAACAGGCCCGGCTCGCCCTGGATCACCCAGTCGCGGGGCAGGGTGTAATGCACTTGTGCGTTCTGCAGGACCCAGCGGCTTTCCTCTGCCAGCGCTGCGTGCAGCACCTGCACCGCCAGCAACTCGGCAGAGGACTGCGCTGAGGGCGCTTGGCCATTGGGGAAAACCTGCAAACGATGACCGATTTGCAGCAGGTAGTTGTTCAGTTGTTCGGGGGCTAGCGATGTTGTTTCAGGGGGCTGGGCGGGCATGGCCGGTCCTCAGGGTTGATTGAGCCCTGAGGGTGCGCAGTCTTGCGGTGTGGATGGCGGTAGTTAGTTACTCGTGCTCCACACCTCTTTCATCACTGCTCGACGAAATAGTACGGCTGACGGTTGATCGCCATCTCCTTGACCACCGTCACCGGTACGTTCAGCCGGTCAGTATTGTCCACCAATGCCACGTTGCCGGGCTTGGCCGCGAGGTAGCGCTTGAGCTCCTCCGGCGTCTGCAGGATCGTCAAATAACCCTGCATGTAAAACACTCCGGCGCCGGCGATTCGTTCGTTCGCCTGGTACAGCACCACCTCTTTGCCTTGCGCCTGCATGGCCTGGATCTGGCTGATCACCGGCACAAACGACTGACGCACATCGGCCTTGGGAGCGAACCAGAAAGCGGCAATCAGGTAGCAGGCAACCACGACGGTGAAAAAGCCGCCCACCAGCCCACGGCGATGCTCATAAACGTGTTCGGCGATGTTGGAAACCTGCCCGCGACTTTTCAGCCAGCCCAGCAAGACACCGCCATACTCGGCGGCCAGCACTGCCGCGGCGGGCGTCAATGCCATCAAGTAAACCGTGCGCTTGCTGGAGGCGAGTGTCAGCAGGGTGAACTGCGCCACCAGCCATAGGCTGAAAAACAGCCGGTAGCGGTTGCGCACCAGGCTTTTACGGAAGTGCCACAGCCCCAGGTACACCAGGATATTCCACGGCAAAAAGGCTTCGGGCAATTTGACGATGTAGTAATAGAACGGCTCGTAGTGACCGGCTTCGACAAACGAACCGCTGAAGCGCCCGACGCTGTTGGTCAGCAGCACTTCACGTACCGCTTGCAGCCCGTCGCGCTGGTACAGGAAACCCAGCCAGATCATCAGCGGCACCAGCGCCAGAAGCGTGAACAGCCCGGGTTTGATCCAGTCGCCGAGCTTGAACCGTTTATCCATCAGGCTGGTGCTGGCCAGATAGACGAAGATCACGACGCCCGGCATGGCCAGGCCTAGAACACCTTTACTCAGCGTGGCAATGACCATCCCGAAGGTGAACAGCAACCAGGTGCCCAGGTTGGAACGGTCGCGCTCCGACTCGGGGCGGTTGGCCTGATAGAACGCCAGCAGCGCCATGGTGACCCCGAGGGAGAGCAGCGAGTCTTCACCCACACCGCGCACGTTGCTCCAGTAACTGGCCATGGTCGCCAGCATCAGCGCCGCGACAAACGCCAGGGTCTTGGGCCGGCCAAACTTGCGCAGCATCCCGTACAGCAGCATCACACTGAACAGCCCGGCAAAGGCCGATGCCAGGCGCACTGCCCAAGTGGTGCCGCCAAACAGCCGGATCGCCCCGGCGTCGAGCCACAGGCTCAGCGGCGGTTTTTCCAGGAAGGGTTCACGGAACAATCGCGGCACCACCCAATCGTTATCCAGGTGCATGGCCATGGCGATCCCGGCCACACGGGCCTCGGTCGAGCCTTGCAACTCGTGATTGCCAAGGGCAAAGAAAAACAACAGCGCAGCGAGCAGGAGCAGCAGAGGAGCGGAACGCGTCATGGATTCTGGCTACCGGGGCAGGGGGCTGTTCGGGGGAACAGTCCGGGCGATCGGCGAGTATACGAGGGCGATTCTTAATAATTCGTGAATGAATGTGAGGTTTTTGTAGGGTCAGGGTTGTTTCAGCAGTGGCCAGTGGTTTAGCCAGCCTTTGGAGGTGATGCGTTGTTGGTAAATGGCGTGTTTCTCTTCGACAAAGCGGTGTGTGGGTCTGAGTTGCAGATTGAACAAGTCCTCCAGGCCAAGTGGCGCTGAAACTTCGCATACGTCCGCTGCGGTTCTTCTGACGGCGACTGCGGTGGCGGTCTCCGGCCAGAAGCGCATGGCATCGCTGGCGTCGCGATAGGGCGCATCGCCGTTTCGCAGGTGCATGCGGGCCTGGTTTTTTACGGACCAGTCGATGGAGGGTTCTGCTGCGCGCAGCAGGGCTTCGAGGCGGCGGTCTTCGTTGGGGTCTGTACAGGAGGCGTCAAACCACAGCACGTCGACGTCGCCAGACGGTGCCGATAGCGGGCGCCCGTGCAGGTGATCCCACACGGCGTTACGGACGAAGCCGGCGCCGATCCAGCAGTCGGGGAGCGCGAGGGCGCGGACGACGTCCAGCAAACGCCAGCGCAAAGGATCGCCGCCGATCAGCATCTGCACCATCGCGTGATGGTTATGCACTCAAGGCATCTTCAGGCTGGCAAGTGCGGCTTTACCCTTGGCCGACAAAACAGGCTCCAACTGCTCCCAGGTGAAGCTCAGGTCATTGTCGCAACCGTCGCCATTGGCCGGCGTCGACAGCTTCATGCCTTGAGTGTCGAAGCTCAGGTCGAAGCTCGAGTAACTGGTGACCGCCGGGCAACCTTCATCGGTGGTGGTTTGCTTCTCCAGCCATGCGCTGAATGTGGCGGGCAGTTTCAGATGGCCGGAGTAAGCGTCATACCATTCCTGGTGCCCGCCGAGCCAAGTCCATGGATCGACGCTTTCACCGGTTTGCAGGTTCCAGGAATGCAGCCCCCAACTGATACCCCTGGCGCCCGTGCCGGCGGCCCATCGGTAAAACCTGACGGTGATCCACTGGGATGACCAATACGTGGGTTCGACGATGATTTCGCTGGTATAGGCTGCACCGTTGCGTCCCAGGTATTCCCGTCGTTCGCTGAAGTAGTCGGCTTGATCCTCAGCGCTGACGGCCAGGCTCGCCAACTGCCGGTTGATCTTCTGAATCGCCGGGCTATCGCCCTCAAGCTTGAGCGTCACCTGGGCGCCTTGGGTCTTTAGCTGGTAGCTGTGCCCGGCGAAGGATTGCTTCTGCGTATTGACCGGTAGGGGCGCGGCTTCCATGGGAGCGTTATACGCATCGCTGGCACAACCTTCGGGCGGCGTTGCCACGCGCTGCAATGCCAGGGGCAGTGGATTGCCGCCCTTGGTTTTGCTCCAGACGCCCTTGAGCGATTCGCCTTGTGGCGCCTCCAATTGCCAGACACCGCTGTTGCCTTCTTCGGCCCAGGGAGCATCGGGTGTTTCCTGGGTGAGCTGGATCGGTGTCAGGAATCGCTGGTAATAGTAACTGCCGCCGGTGTTGGGCGCGGCGTTGAAACAGGCGGTGATCGGCGTCTTGCCGAGCGTGCCTTGCCAGACCCCTGCGAGGTCGGCGTTGGCGAGCGTGGAGAGCGTGGCGAGGGCCAGGAATAAACAGGGCTTGAACATGAGGTATCGGACTTCCGGTTGTCTGATAGAGGCGAATTCGGGTGGAGCTGTGCTGGGTACGGGATGGAGAAGTATCACAACCATCCCCAATAGAAAAAGGTGACGGATTAATTTTCGAAGAAAATAGCCCGCTCACCCTTTGGTTACTTTTTGGCGATTTCCTGCTGGGTCGCTATTTTTAATACTTGGACGCCGTCCTTCCCTGCAGTTTCGAGTCTGCCGTTGGCACAAGAATGTCCAGTGCGCGCGTTACCAGCAACTCACCCAAAACGCTTAATTGCTGGGTGGCCAAAAGTTTATGGCGAAAGGCGCCATCAAGCTCGAAAGCCAGGTCAGTAGTGAGCGCGTTTAGCGAGGCGAGGGTTTCGCAGGCCTGTACGAGCAGGGTTTCGGGGTCGATGCCTTGAGCGATGCAGAAGATATCCGTGCAGGATTGGTCCGGGCTCGGAGGATTGGGACTGTTCTTTTTCATGAGTGCAACTCCTTGATTGGTGGAGTCGCCAGACATCGCTGCTAAACGAAAAGGGTGGCGACCGTACGCGGGTTAGCAGACCAGGAATCAAGGAACCCAGCGCACTCGAAAGTGCCCCACGCACAGCCGCCATAACGCGGACAAGCGGACGCAAGGTGCTTCGCTTGAACGGATGGTGGCATTGCATGCCTTGATATTAACCGAGCTGCTAAACCCGGTCGCTGATTTTGCAGCGACGTTTCAAGGCTAGTCGTGTCGATTGATGAGCACCAGTTCACCAAGGGCGCGATGTCTTGCGGGAAAAATCCGAAGGGCTATTCGGCGGTGTGTTTCCAGGAGCACAGAAACAGCAAAACCCGCACGAGGCGGGTTTTGGTGGTGCTTTGTATTTGGTGGGCCGGGGTAATTTGAATCTGTTAAGTAGGCTGTTGACTTATAAGGTTAATATTGTTTTTTGTTTTTGGCTGGAATACCAACTGGAATACCGTGCGAAATTGGTCGCCCGTTTGCATTTCGATCTGACCACTGAATGCATCGGAGTTGACCAGCATACTTCTTAACCATGGTAGGCAGTTAACGGCGCATATCTGCCGATGACGAGAGGCATAAAACGGTAAAAAGTTGACGTTCGGCGATAGGGTCTTTCCCTTGTTTCCAGTGCCCAAAGAAGAACGCTTTACAAGCCATAGCGAACAACGCTGACGAGTTTAGGAGCTTAGATAGCCAGCCACCCCTTTACAGCAAGACAAGGTGTATAGCTGTCTATCTAAAGTGCAAAATTTTATGCCGCCCACTTCCTGCCTTGACTCGCATAATCGAGTATCAGCTCGAATACGTTGTTGCACTTTTCCTTGAAGATCGCCCGGTTGTAGCTGTCTGGCAGGTTGTTATCGAGCACTTGCTCAACGACTGTACGGACGATGCGCTGGGTCTGGCCATCCTTGAACCAATCTTGCACCAATACCTTAGGCTGGCCGTCTAGCAAGCGTTGCAGGAGCGACTTGGCAGCCAGCTTAACCTTCTGGGTTTCATCTTGGGTCATGCTGTCCTTCTTCAGTAGGTCGAACAGTTCCAGTTCATCCTCACTCAGCCCTTCGCGAATATGTCGGTCGTCTTCGACGCTTAGCGCTTCCAGATAACGCAGCAGCTCTTCGTGGTAATCCTCGGTGGCCGAACCGCCAGCGTTGTAACGATCAATGATTTCCTGTAGGCGCTGAGCAAAGTCGCTGCGAGTTTTATTCACAGCTAGCATCTGCGCGATCTTTTGCTCCAAAAAGCCACGCAGATCTGCTATTTCGATGTTCTTGTACACAGTCTGTTTGAACTCTTCCCGCAGCTTGTCAAAGTCGATCTTGCTCAGGTCCCAGGTGCGGCCCTTGCGCACAATCTGGTAAACGCCCTGTGGTTCTTGTTGATGAAAGGCTTCGGCATTATCCACCACCACGCTCTCGTCCAGCAGTTCGTCGATGCGCCGTGTTACCCGGTTGATATCTACCTGTTCGACCAGGCTGTCGATCACTCCGCGCAGGTAATCGAAGGCTGCCACCACGCGTACTAATTGGTTACCTAGGATTTCCGGCTTGCACGCCTCGTATAGGGCGACGATGGTGTTCTGGTACACGTTGAAGGTCTTCCTCCACTCCTCGTTGCCGAGCAGGATGTCGGCGAACTCGTTGAAACGACCGAGGTTCTTGAAGATCTCCTTACGACCCAACACTTCTTCCAAGATGATCCCACGCTCGCGGCAGTAACCTAGGCCTTCGGCAATCGCATCGTCCAGTAGCCCACGCAATACACTTTTATCTTGCACAGGCGGTTCGTCGGTACCTTCTTCGCCTTGAGCATAGTCCTTTAACGCCTGCTTCATATTGCGGAAGACGTTGTAATAATCGACGATTTCCCCGTTGCGTTTGGGGATGCCATTTATCTGGTGCGAGGTTACCCTATTGGCGCGGGCGATGGTCTGCATCAGGGTGTGCCCCTTCATCGGCTTATCAAGGTACAGGGTCGAAACGGTGGGCGCATCGAAGCCGGTCAGCCACATGGCACAGACGAATACCAGTTGCAGCGAATGTTCGGGGTCTTTGAAGTTGTGCTCGATATCATGGCCGTGCTCATCCAGCGCATTGATACGCTGGCGATGGCGGACGGCTTCCAGGCCCTGCAGCTTGAACTTCTCCTCCTCGCCTGCTTCCTCACTGATTACGACAGCCATCTGCACAGCATGCATATAGATGACGATTTTTTTCAGCCGAGCCTTTTCCACCTCGTTGGGGGTTTCTTTGATCCTCTTGCGCAGAGCCTTCAGTTCTTCCTTCCACAGCCGCTGCACCTTGTCGTACAGCTTTACCGCCGTGAACTTGTCCACGGCGATGACGATGCCCTTGCCCAAGTAACCCCGGCGCGGGAAGTGGTAGACTATGTCGCGGGCGATTGTCTCCATGCGGTCGTCACGCTTGATCACCTGTATTTCCTGGGCGAACTGGCGTTCGAGCTTTTCCTGCTGTGCCTCGTCGAGGTTTTCCTCTTCGAGAATCTGATAGAACTCCTCGCTGAGGTCGTCGTTCTGAATCAGCACTTCGGGCACGCGTTTCTGGTAGAACAGCGGCACGGTGGCGCCGTCGTCCATTGACTGCTGGAAGTTGTATTCGGACACGTAATCGCCAAACCACTGGTTGGTCTTGCGCTCGCGACCCAGCAACGGGGTGCCGGTAAAGGCGACGAAGTTGGCTTGGGGCAGACCGGCGCGCATGTTTTCCGCCAGGGTCTTGTACTGGGTACGGTGTGCTTCGTCGACGATCACCACGATATCGTCACGCGCCGATAGCAGCGGGTAGGCCTTGCCTTTGTCGTAGCGGAATTTTTGGATCAGGGTGAAGACTAGGCGCTTGGTCTGGCCGAGAAATGCACGCAGCTCTTCGCTGTTTTTCGGCCGGGCGGCTTCGTGGCGCTGCACCGTGTCGGTGTTGAGAAAGTTGCGGAAGATCTGCCCATCGAGGTCGTCACGGTCGGTGACCACCAAAAAGGTGAAGTGCCCCGGCAGTTTGCGCAGAATCTTGCGGGCATAGAAGATCATCGAAAAGCTCTTGCCCGAGCCCTGGGTGTGCCAGAACACGCCGAGTTTGCCGCGCAGCGTCTTGCGCTGCTGGAAGCGCATGAAGGCACGGTTGACGCCGATAAATTGATGGTTCTGGGCGATGATCTTCTGCGTCTGCTTGTGGAACAGCACGTAGTTTTCTAAGTAGTCCAGCAGCCGTTCGGGGGCGAAAAGGCCGTCGATCACCCGCTCGATGCTGGTGCCCTGCTCCTTGATTTGCGCGCGGTCGAGCTTTTCCTTCTCATCGTCCACCCGCAACCAACTGAAAAAATGCTCCCATTCGGCGGTTAGGCTGCCAACGCGTGTTTCCAGGGCATTGCTGAGTACGCAGAACGCGTTGGTGAGGAACAACTGCGGAATGCTCTGGCGATAACGTACCAGGTTGTCGTCGTAGGCATTGCGCAGCGGGATATTGGAGTTTTTCAGCTCGATAAATACCAGCGGAATGCCATTTACGCAGAGCAGCACATCCGGGCGGAAATACTTGTCGTTGACGCCCTTGATCCACAGCTGGGTTACGGCAAGAAAGTCGTTATTACTCGCCTCGGCGAAGTCGATCAGCCGTAGCTGCTCCTGCTGCCACTGGCCGTCCTGCTGGTAACGCACGGCGATGCCGTCGCGCAGCAGAGCGTCCAATTCGCGGTTGGCGGCCACCAGGGTCATGGCCTGGCGGCGCTCGGCAAATTTCGCCAAGGCCTGTTCCAGCACTGCATCGGGTATCCCTGGGTTTAGCCGCCGGGCGGCTGTCTGCAATCTATCGCCGAGTATTACCTCGCGCTTGTCGCGGCGGCCGGAACCGTCCTGCAAGTCGGCTGACTGCGCGGTCATGCAGTTGAGCACTTCATAACCGTATTGCTCTTGCAGCCGCGCCAGCAGGGTGCGCTCGATATCATCCTCGGAAAACAGATTAGGCATGGGCTACTTCCTGTCGGGCCGCGGCGGCCTCGCGCATGCTGGGGGGAAATTGGATATCCAGTTGGTCAATAGGGAGCTTGCCGGAGATCAGACGGGTCAAAAGTTGATTCCTGACTTCGACTAAGAGTTGGTTTGCCTTTGAGAGTTTTAGTTTTTTTTGTAGAAGCTTGGAGGCCGATCTATCGAACTCTTCGAGAATGGCATTGCCTGGCAAACCAATTTTGACTGCATCAAGCTCTTTGCGCTTGATGTGCTTCATCGTTGAACCCGTGGTTAGCGAATCAAAAATGGGCAGGCAGAACTTGATTGAGAAATATAAAAAACTGGTGGGAATTCCTTCGGCGGGTGCAACTTTGAACAAATGCTGGTTCAAGAGCCCTGGTCCTTGGTCCCACACCTTTACGGCCAAGGTCGCTGACCACGAAAAAATAATAGACCCATCATCGAAGTGGTATCTCTTGGCAACGGATTCACCACTGTTTCGTGGAGTTTCAGCCGTAACCCCGCCGTTTATTTCCTTGATTTTAATGACCGGAATACCGGCTAGAGACAGGTCGGACGGTTTGAATGCATAGCCATTGAGGTATGTTCCGAGAGAGCCGAGCCCCGTCCGCTTCCAATCCACAGGCAACCCCTTCTCACTCTTTGCCTGCTGATACCCCGGAAAACGGAATCGCACAAACCATTCGCGGTAAAGCTCCTCGGCCATCTGTTCCAAGAGCGCGATACGGCGGCGATTGTTTTCGATCAAGTCATCGTAGGTTGAGAGAACGGCAGCAATTTTTTTCTGTTGTTCCTCTGGGAAAAGCACTCTTATTTTGTGGAGGTGATTCCGGTTTAGCGTGGGGTTGGACGATCCGACATCAAAATTCTCAAGATGCAAGGTCTGCAAAAAATAATAGATGAATCTTGGCTCATTACCTTTGAAGTCTTTTACCCAAAGCGTCGTGTCGTGAGGCCAGTAGTTAGTATTGAGGTAGTGCACAGTCCCTAAAGAGCCTTTGCGGCCAATCACTACGCCAGGCGCATTCGCTTTAGAGTGGTTGTGAAAGCTGGAGATGCCCGAAGAAGAAACTATCGGAATATTTCCTTCCTGCTGTTCACTTTTAGTGATGTCAAAGCCACGCTGGAAAGTCAGCAAATCGCCCAGCTTTTTCTCAACGAACTGACTCATACGGACTCGCCACTCAGCTGGCGGATGTTATGGGCGATCACGGCCTCCAAATCGCGGGCCTCGCCATTGAGACGATTCAGCTCATCGTTCATTGCCAGCAGGCCGTCGATAAATTCTTCCTCGGTCTTGCCGTCTTCCTCAATCACTACGCCAACATAGCGACCGGGGTTGAGTGAGTAGTCCTGCTCTTTCACTTCTTCCGGGGTGGCCAGTTTGCACAGGCCTGTCACGTCTTCGTATTGAGCGGCGGGGAAGCGCTCCTGTAGCCAGTGGATATGTTGGAAATAGGTTTCCGCGCCTTGTACTTCGCCATGAAGTTTTTCCAGAGCGGTTTTCAGCGCTTTCGTTTCGCGGTCTGTACTGCCGCGCTTGCCTTCTGCTTTGGCGGCTTCGGTCAGGCGTTTCTCGTGCTGACGCACGGCCTTGTCCAATCGCCTGAGGTTGGCATGCAAGCCAGCAAAGAAGGGGTCGAAAGTTTCGCGTAGGGCATGCTGGGCCTGGTTTTTACCATGCACCTCGGCATCGCGCAGGTGCTTGGTCTGGTAGGTGGCATAGGCATCCTGTAGTGGTTTCAGTTCGACCCATTGTTCGCGCAGGGCTTGCACCGCTGCACGGCCTTCGGCTTCCTGCAGCAGATCCAATAGTTGGTCGGACAATGGCTGAATATGCGGCTGGTTTTCCACTAAGCGTGCCACGCCGGCTGCGAAGTAGCCGTCTACCAGGTGCACGAACTCATCACGCTGACCTCGGTGTAATTTGCTTATGATGGCGATGTTCTGCACTTGCTCGTCATTCAGCTCACGCAGAGAGCGGGTCAGATGGGTGAAGATATTGCGCGCGTCGATAAACAGTATGCGCCGGTCCTGCTTTGCCTTGTCGAAGAACCACAGCGTGGCCGGCAGGGTGACGGTGTAGAAAAGGTTCGAAGGCAGGCTAAGCATGCCGTAGATCAGGTTGTTTTCGACCAGCGCTTGACGAATTTCCGCCTCGGAGTGGCGGGCATCGGAAGCCGAGTTAGCCATCACCAGCGCGGCACGGCCCTTTGGCTTGAGTGACGTTGCGAACAGGTTGATCCACAGGTAGTTGCCGTTGGGTACAGTTTCCTTGCCTTCTTCGCCCTTCTTTGCTTTGGATTTATTGCGTGGGATGCCGTAGGTGTTGAAGCGACGATCGTTTTCAACCGTGGCCAGAGATACGTCGTCGACGTTGAATGGTGGATTGGCCATTACATAATCGAACTGGCCGAAGCTGCTGTGCGGGTCTTCGTAGTAGCTGTTGGCCTGTATGATGGTGCCCCGGAGGCCATTGACCGCCAGGTTCATCTTGGCCAGCTTGACGGTTTCCAGCGTCTTTTCTTGGCCGTATACGTAAATATTGCTGTCATCACCGTGACGCGCATCAGCACGGTGTTGCGCGATAAATTGCGCAGACTGCACAAACATACCCGCCGAGCCGCAAGCCGGGTCGTAGACCTTGCCGCCGTGAGGTTCGATGATTTCCACCATTAGTTTGACCACCGAGCGCGGGGTGAAAAACTCGCCGCCACCCTGGCCTTCAGAGAGGGCGAACTCTGCGAGAAAGTATTCGTATATCTGGCCAAAGATATCGCCAGTGGCATTCTGTGGAATGTCGTTGAAGGTACGTAGCAGTTCCTTGGGGATGCCCTTGTTCTGCGCCGAGCGGGTGAGGCGGAAATATTCATCCTGAGGCAGCACGCCCTGTAGCTCGGGCTTGTACTCCTCGATGGCTTTCATTGCCTCATTGATGGCCTTGGCGATGTCCTTGCTGTCTTCTAGGTTGAGCAGGTAGTCGTAGCGGGCGTGGTCGGGAAGGTAGAAGCCGCACTTCTCGATGGCGATATCGGCAAGGGATTTCTCTAGGCGCGTGTCTTTGTAGGCGAGGAAGTCGCGGTGGATCGCCTTCTCATGCTGCTTGAACTTGTTGTCCGCGAACTTTAGGAAGATCAGTCCCAGTACCGGGGTGGAGTATTCGCTGGCCTTGAGGTCGGAGTTGGCGCGCAGATTGTCGGCGGCGCGCCAGAGATCGGCTTCGAGTTTCTGTAACTGCTCTTTGGTCATGGGTTCTGCTTTAGAGATTCAAGGTGGGCTACGCACTATGGACAGGAGTATTCCAAGTTCCGCGAGCGTGTGCCAGCCAAAACGCACTATTGCATTATTCAATCACGAGCTAACGCAGAAATACGGAGGTCAGACGCGCTGGTTACTGCGGACATACGGATTAGACACCTCGAACCTGACCGCAGAACAACGCTACTCGGACAGTTCGTTCAGTCTGTTCCCGTGAGGCTCTATCTGACGTTTGAGATTTGCTTTTCCCGCTAAACCCTACGATCCAGCGATCTTTGATCGCGCCGATCGGAGGGTTCACTAGCATTTTTCAAAGCCACCTCAATTTCATCACCCCATTTTACATATCAATCGGCGCCACGCCGTCGTTGACGCGTCGGTAAATTGCCCGCGATCTCTATCTAGCGAGGTGCCGCTCCAGTGTCATAACGGATCTTCTCTTGGGGCGATATATGGAGGTGTGGCGACACCGGCGACACCGGCGACAACCAATGCGAGCCGTGGCCTGGAGCGTGGCGACAAAAGCGGCGACAGTCGCCACTTTTTGCAAGCTTTGGCCACGACGCTTGACCGCCTTTTGGAGTGGGTATAAAAATTGGCGCACGGATCGCTGTCGTTGACAGCACCTGCCCAGGTAGCCAAAACCTTCAAGGCTACGCCACTTATGTGGTGGTTCTCCCGAAGTGCGATTAGCGTCCGGCGGCTCGCACGGTCACTCCCCAAGAGTGATGGATGCCTACTTGACTTATCTGTCCACTGCGGCAGACGATGGACCCTCCTCGCTGCGCTGCAGCAACCTCACCTCTCGACGCACCTCGCTGCGCCAGACTGCGTCCGTCTCTTTCTTCTGGAAAGAGACGGACGCTCGCACCACTGCTGCAAGCCACGTCGTACAGGGTATTGCCGCAGCTCTCCTCGTGACAACCGGCGTGACAAACCCGATTTGCCGCCATCCGCAACGACGCAGGCACCGGTGCCGCAGCCATGGAAGGGCCGCACCTGACTGACAGTCAGGCATGCGCCAGGTGTCGATGTTGTTGCCTTCTCCCACCCAGGATCTCCAGGTGCCGAACTCGTCAGTCGGCGCAGCCTCCACCCGCCCGCATTTTCTGATGCGTCTAAGGAGGCCAGATTCATGGGGCTATGCCCTCGCTCCCGGTCGTAAGGAGCCGTTCGTTCCGCGTCAGTGAACACCTCACAGGCCGCAGGGGCCTTGATCCCTGATAACACTCAACAGCCGTGGCGGGACTACGTGAGGACAACCAGCAATAGACGAGGAGAGGGCCCATGCAGCAGTTAGATCCGAAGCTTGAACTACCACGACCGCCTCGACCGCTGATTGAGTCGAATCCCGTGGCCCAGCCTTATCCAGTGCAGGCACTGGGTGGGATTCTTGGGCCTGCGGTAGAGCGCATGGCCGAAGTCATCGGCGTGCCGCAGGCGCTTGCTGCGCAATCGGTGTTGGCTGCCTCGGCGCTGGCCACTCAAGGCCATGCGGGCTTACAGCTCGACGGACGCAGTTATCCGCTGTCGCTGTACCTGATCACGGTGGCTGCGTCCGGTGATCGCAAAACGGCGACAGACCGATGTGCATTGCTGCCTGCACGGCAATGGGAGCGTGAACAGTGGAAGCGCTACCGCGAACAACTCGCCTTGTACCGTGCCGCACAACGGCAGGCGCAGCGTATCAAGCCTGCTGATCCCTCCCCCACAAACAGCGTACCGCTTGAGGCGGAGCCTTCGGCCCCTAGGCTGATCACCACGGACCCGACGATCGAGGCCCTGGTCAAGGGGCTCTGCCATGACTTGCCGAGCATGGGGCTGTTCTGTGATGAGGGCGGACAATTCCTTGGCAGCAGCACCATGAGTAGGGACAACCGTTTGAAAGCGGTCACGACCTTGTCGTCACTCTGGGACGGTAGCCCGATTGATCGTGCTCGCTCTATGGCAGGCGAAAGCCTACGAGCCTATGACCGACGCCTGAGCCTGCACCTGATGCTGCAACCGTATTTGGCCATGCAGTTACTCAGTGACCCGTTGCTGCAGGGGCAAGGCATTCTAGGGCGCTGCTTGATAACCTGGCCCACCAGTCTAGCCGGGCAACGTAGCTACCAGGCTGTCGACTTGTCCAAAGACGCCTTCCTAAAGCGATATCACCGCCGCCTTTCGGGCCTATTTCATCAACCTTGGTCTCTTTCTGCTGACGGTGCCCTGCAGCTATTACCGCTGACCCTTAGTCCGTTGGCCCGCCGTCGCTGGATTGATCTGCATGATGCTATCGAAGCTCAGCTGGGGGAGTTTGGCGAGCTGGCCCGCGTACGGCCCAGCGGATCAAAGGCCGCCGATAACCTGCTGCGCGTCGCCGGCATTCTTGCAGCTGTGGAGGAGAGCAGCGTCGTGGAGGTCGACCATATCCAACGGGCCTCCGCTTTAGTCGGCTACTACCTCACCGAGATCCAGCGCCTGACTGAGCAGGAGCCAGTGTGTCGAGTAAAAGAGGAGGCAGACCGGCTGCTGCGATGGCTACAGGTCAAAGATTGGAAGCGTTTCAGTATTCGTGAATTGAATCGCAACGGTCCCCGCTTTGCCCGCAAGAGCAGTCGTCATGCCGCCAAGCTCCTGGTCGAGTTGATTGATCATCAGTGGTTGATCACCGATGGCCACACCTTCGAGGTGCGCCATGTTTAATCTTGATGAAGCGCTGCGCAACCATCTGGCACAGCGTCAAAAGGAGCCCAAAGCGCGATTTGTCGCCGCTACTGTCGCCACTTTGTCGCCACGCTCAAAACCAAGCAGGACGAGGGTTGTCGCCGCTGTCGCCAGTGTCGCCACCACCCATAAAGCTATCGCCTCTACGACAGCCATTATTCAATGGTTGAAAGAGGAGGGTGCGCATCTTTACGTCACCGACAACACGCTGTGTTTTCGCCCGACTGATTGGGCTCAGTTCGCGATTGTAAGTGCGCACTGGCGAGCCCTTTTGCATGATCTCGCGGCAGTCGATCAGGAACAGAAAAATGGCTCGGGTCGGTAAGCGAGCGGGGCGTAATTTTGGCTTTGGTCGCCAGCTCAGCTATGCCGGACCGCAAGCACTGAAGGATCTATTTGGCGACGGCCATTTTGCTACCGTCAAAGCCCATAGCGATCGGTGGCAGGCTTTCGTGAATTGGTGTCGTTCCGAGGAAGGACCGAGGCTGAATGACGCGCGACTGATCGACCGTGACATCCTCATGTGGTACGCCACTTATGTGCGGGAGCAGGTCGATCAGGGCAACGTCGGCATCGCCACCGCGCAGAACCGCCTGTCCAGCGTCAACCGCACGCTGGCCGCGCTGCGCGGTGATCAGTACGTCAAAATCCCGAGTCCGAGTAAGGCGTTAGGCCTACAGCGTTCAAGCGTGCGCGGTGAGCCCCCGCAAGGCCAAGACCGTGCGCAGGTCGAGTTGATCGCGCGGGCTCTGTCAGATCGTCAGCAATCGAGGGTGAGTGCCATTGTGCTCCTCGCCCGTGAGACTGGTATGCGCTTGCGCGAAGCGATCCTGGCCGATCTGCCCCGACTGCAACGTGAGGGTCGGCAACTGGGCAAGATCAACATCCAGGATGGCACCAAAGGTGGTCGATCAGGGGCCTCGGCACCGCGCTGGATTGCGGTAACGGATCAAGTTCGCGATGCCCTGGATTGGGCCAGCGCGACCTCACCCAATGGCAGCCGGAATTTGTTGGCGCCCGACGAAAGCTACAAAGACTTTATGCGGGCAGTTGTGCGACCGGCACGGGACATCCTGCATGAGTATGGATTGAAAGGTTTTCATGAGCTGCGGGCGGCTTACGCCTGTGAGCGCTATGAGCACCTAATCGGTTTTCCTGCACCCGTTAATGGTGGTCGTGTTCATCAGGAGGATCGAGCACTCGATCAGCAAGCCCGTAAGCAGATCAGCTACGAGTTGGGACATAACCGCATCGATGTGGTGAGTGCCTACATCGGAGGCTGGCGATGACGGCCGAGTTCGACATAGCGTTGTTCCTGCGCCCCGTGCTCAAAGGTGCACATGCCACGCAGCAGCGGCACATCAGGCAAGCAGAAAGGATGCACGAGGTGATTCGTGAACGCTGGGGTTGCGCCACTCCCTGGTCCTGGAGAGAAAAGCACGTGAGATGGTTTCTGGAGCACTATTTGCGATGCTCAGCTCCAGCTACCATCTACTACTACGAGTTAACAGCAGGGTTGATCCGCCGTAGAAAGGCAAAAATCGTGGTTGCCTGATAGACCTTTAAGCGTGAGCCCCAGAGTATGGGAATGCGGAGCCTTCCCATACTCTGGGGCTTGGCTGAAAAAACGTAGGCATACCAGAGATCTGGCAACTGTCGTCACTCCTTTCGCCCTATTCCACCACACGGATCGTAGCCGGTGGTGCGTACCTTTTGGATGTTCAGCGAATCGGTACGACGTTGCGATCTCTGGTTTGATTGATAGCCGATGCCGACAGGCTGCCGGTGGCCGCCTTCTGGATATGTTCACTCCACCAAGCCATCATCGGCCGTCGGCGTTCGATGTAGTCCGCCCGGTTGTAGGCGCTACGAACTTCGTCCTTGTCGACATGTGCCAGCGCGACCTCGATCAGTTCCGGATCCCAGCCATGCTCATTCAGGATGGTGCTCGCCATCGAGCGCAAACCGTGGCTGACTAGACGGTCCTGAAAGCCCATGCGTTTCAGCGCCATGTTGGCGGTCTGGCTATTGGCATGGGTGCGGGGATTTCTATCTGAGGGGAACACGTACTCTCGGTTACCGCTGAGTTGCTTGAGCGTCTCCAGTAACGAAAGTGCCTGATCGGTAAGAGGGATTGTGTGCGGCCGGCGCTTTTTCATGCGCTCTGGCGGAATGGTCCAAATGCGCTTGTCGAAGTCGATATCTGCCCATCGTGTGGTGGCTGCTTCGGAAGGGCGGGTCATCGTATGCAGTTGCCATTCGATCAGGCAGCGGGTGGTGCGCTTGATGCTGGCGTTCGCGATTTCCATCATGAGCTCGGGAAGCTCCTCAGGTGGTAGCGCAGCCATGTTCTCTTTCTTGGGTTTCTTGAACACCGCCCGAATTCCATTGAGGGGGTTCGCGAATATCAGCCCGGAATTGACCCCGTAGGTCATGATCTCGTTGAGTCGTTGGCTCAATCGTTTCACGGTTTCGAGGCTCCCTTTAGCCTCGATTGGACGAAGGATCTTGATAACCATCGGAGCAGTGATTTGAGAGAGCGGCGTTGTTTTCATGCTTGGGAATACATGAAGCGTCAGCGATCTCCAAATGTCTTCGGCGTAGGCTTTGGTTACGGAGTCTTTCTTCAGCTCGAACCAAGCGGTGGCCACCTTCTCGAAAGTGTGTTCAGTCTCAGCAAGTTTGGCTTGCCTTACCTCATCACGCTGGGTTTTGGGATCAGTGCCCAAAGCGAGCAGCTCACGCGCCTCTGCGGCTTTCTTCCGGGCGTTGGCTAGCGAAAGGTCGGGGTAGGGACCAAGCGCCATATTGATACGGCGTCTGGTCAGGGGCTCGCGGTAATTGAAATTCCAGATCATTGAGCCGCTCGCGCGGACTCTAAGCTGTAAGCCATCGCCGTCGCTGAGGACGAAATCTTTACCAGTTGCCTTGACCGCCTTGAGCTGGCGATCTGAGAGGCGGGTTGCGTTAGTAGGCATGGGGCTACCTCCAGCACCGTTTTGGTATCCTGAAAATAGCATTTGGCAGTTCGGGATACCACCTGGGATACCAAAGCGGCTGGAGCTCAGAAACTCTCCAAAGCTCCCACAAGCGCTGAAACCCCCGTATTTGCTGGATTCCAGGCACAAAAAAAGACGTCCGTGGACGTCTTTAGATGTTGAAGTGGTGGAGCCGGGGGGATTTGAACCCCCGTCCGCCAGTACTCCGCTGTCGGTACTACATGCTTAGCCGTATCTATTAAGTTAACCCTCAGCGACCCGAAGGGCAGGGTGCTTTGGGCGAGTTGTGTAAGTTTTAGCCGATTCGTCCACAACGTACTGCACGGCGATTCTGTTCTATATGACAATCACTTTGGGTTTACAGACATCCCCTGGTGATTGCTGGACCCGAAGGTACCAGAAGCTCAGGATCTAAAGCTGCTTACGCAGCGAGAGAGAATTCCTGGCCGTAGGTTTCGTCATTGGCAACTATAAGAAGTTGCAACAGTGGATTTACGAGTTCTGTTACCAACTCGGCATGCACCTAAAGTTTCGCGACCGGCGTCGAATCCTAAACGGCCCCGTGCTTGTAACTCGTTGTTTCTTAGTGAGTGACAAGCCTGTGCAGTGTACGCCAATCGCTCACAGAAGGCCAACCCGAAGGTTGGCCTGAGCAGTCAGCGGGTTACTGATTGCCGCCTTTGTCCGTGTCTTGCAGGCTTTGCAGCGCCTTGGAGGTGATCTCGATGCATTTTTTGTCATCGCCTGCCGCATGGGCTGCCTTGGCTTGGGAAACGGCGGTGTCGATTTCGCCAGATTTGCCGCTGGTGTCGGTGGCGAGCAACGCTTTCCCGTTGTTGATTTTGTCCAGGTTGATTTGGCACAGATCGTCTTTTGTTCCGGCGGCAAACGCGGGGGACGCCAGCATCGCAGCGGTAATGAACAAACCAGCAAGAGCGGAACGCTTCATGGGTATCTCCTCGTGCAAATAGGGCTCGATGCTGCCGGTTTTCCGTGCAGCCAGCGAGGTCACTGATGAGCCTCGTTTGTCGAGGCCTATGCAGATGACTACGCCGGCGCGCAGGGGTTCTGTTTTGTCGCTGGATTAGTCGAAAAACCCCGAAATCATTAGGTTTTGCACCCTAAGAGTGCGGTTCTAATGGGCCCGCGCCTGGGTCACTCGGTCCACCAGGTACACCAAGCCGTGGTAATCAATTCCACCGTGTTGCGTCAGGCCTATCTCACACGTACGGCTGGTGGAGATGCCCTCGCTGCAGTACTGCACGGCGTCCTTCAGGCTGCGCAGTGAGTGCGCGTTCAGCTCCGGCGTGGTGAAGCCTTTGTCGCCGGCAAACCCACAGCAATGAATGCCTTCGGGGATCACCACGTTTTTGCTGCACTGCCTGGCCAAGTCGATCAGCGCCTGGCTTTCTCCCAGGTGCTGGGTGCTGCAGGTGACATGCACGGCGATCGGGGCTTCCTGGGGAGTGAAGTCGAGGCGGTCCATCAGGTGAGTGCGGATAAAACGCACGGGGTCGTAGAGGTCGAGACGGGTTTCGGCCAGGTCCTGGACCAGGCGCAGGGTGCACGGGCTGGTGTCGCAGTAGATCGGGTCGAGGCCGCCACGGCTGGCGTGGAGCAGGGCGCCGATCAGTTCCTGGCGTTTGTGTTCGGCTTGTTCGGCGTAGCCTTTGGATGCGAAAGGCTGGCCGCAGCAGAGGTTGTCCTGATTGTCGGGAAAGACTACCTGGTAACCGGCTTTTTCCAGCAGGCCGCGGGTTTTGTCGTACAGCGACATCTGCTCGTGGTCGCCGGCTGCCGGCCCCATCGCACGTGATACGCAGGCAGCGAGGTACACCACCCGTGGTCGCTCATCGCTCACGGCGGGGCTGAAGCGAATGGCCTTTTCCGGTTGCGGCATGGCGTTGGTCCACTGGGGGATTTGCCCCTTGGACAGGCGGGTTACCGTGGCTGAGAGCTTCGCCAGTCGCGGCGCGCCCAGCAGCATGCGCGCGCCGTTGGCTACGTGCAGGGTGAGGCGCGCACCTTGCAGTGCCGTGGCGAAATGCGTCGACAGCCATTCGGCTGTTTTCGTGCGGTCGGCGTCGCGGCCGCGCAGCTTTTTCACCAGGTCGCCGGTATTGATGCCTACCGGGCAGCGTTGGGCGCAAAGCCCGGTGGCCGCGCAGGTGTCGATGCCTTGGTATTGATAGGCCGCTTCCAGTTCGGTGGTGTCGATGCCGGCACGTTTTCGGGCCTGGATATCGCGCCAGATCACAATGCGCTGGCGCGGGCTCAGGGTCAGTCCCTTTGATGGGCAAACCGGCTCGCAGAAGCCGCACTCGATGCACTTATCCACAAGCTCGTCGGCGGCGGGCAGTGGCTTGAGGTGCTTGAGGTGGATTTGCGGGTCTTCGCTGAGCACCACATCCGGGTTGAGAATGCCGTTGGGGTCGAGCAGGCGCTTGAGTTGCCACATCAGTTGGTAGGCATCGCTGCCCCATTCCAATTCGACGAAGGGTGCCATGTTGCGACCAGTACCGTGCTCGGCCTTCAGCGAGCCGCCAAACTCCACTGCCACCAACTGGGCGACGTCGTCCATGAACGCCTGGTAGCGTGCGACTTCCTCCGCGCTGTTGAAGCCTTGAGTGAACACAAAGTGCAGATTGCCTTCCAGGGCGTGTCCGAAAAGTATCGCTTCGTCGTAGTGATGTTTGTCGAACAGATCGATCAGGCGATTAACGCCAATGGCCAGTTGTTCCACCGGGAAGGTCACGTCTTCGATGATCACGGTGGTGCCGGTTTTACGCACGGCGCCGACGGCGGGGAAGGTGTCTTTGCGGATTGCCCACAGGCGGGCGTTTTCAACCGGGTCTTCGGTGAAGTCGACCTGTTTCTCCACCGGGAAGCTGGCCAGGGAGGCCATGATCAGCGCCAGTTGCTTATGCAGCAGCGAGGGCGAAGCCGCGCGGGACTCGATCAGCAGCGCGCAGGCATTTTCCGATAGCTGCTGTACGAAAGCCGGCATGCCGGGTTTGTCCTGCACCGAGCGCATGCTGCGTCGATCCAGCAGCTCAACGGCTGAAACAGGTTGGGTTTTGAGGGCGGTGACCGCGTTGCAGCAGGTTTCCACATCGGGGAATACGATCAGGGCCGAGGCTTTGTTCGGGTGATCGATCACCGTGTCGTAGGTCACTGCGCTGATAAAGCCCAAGGTACCTTCGGAACCCACCAGCAGATGGCTGAGGATATCCAGTGGCTCGTCGAAATCCACGAGGGCGTTGAGTGACAACCCGGTGGTATTTTTCAGGCGGTATTTGTGGCGGATTTTTGCAGCCAATTCGGCATTGGCCCGCGTTTCGCGGCCCAGTGTCGCCAGGCGCTCAAGCAGTTTGCCGTGATGTTGGCGAAAGGCCGCAACACTGGCCGGATCTTCCGTGTCCAGGCGGCTGCCGTCGGCCAGCACCAAGCGAATGCCTGCCAGGGTGTGATAAGTATTCTGCGCGGTGCCGCAGCACATGCCGCTGGCATTGTTGGCGACGATGCCGCCAATCTTGCAGGCATTGATCGACGCCGGATCCGGACCGATCTTGCGCCCGAATGGTGCCAGCCAAGCGTTGGCCTGCGCCCCGATCACACCGGGCTGCAAGCGGATTTGTGTGCCCTGGCCGCGAATTTCGCGCCCGTTCCAGTTGTCCCCCAGTACGATCAGTACCGAGTCGCTGATGGCCTGACCCGAAAGGCTGGTGCCCGCTGCACGAAAGGTCACCGGCACACGGTCGCGCTGGGCCAGTTGCAGCAGGGCCACCACTTCATCTTCCGATTCAACACGGATCACCAGTTGTGGGATCAGTCGGTAAAAACTGGCGTCGGTGCCGAAGGCGAGGGTGGAAAGTGGATCGTCGAAGCGACGATCTTGCGGGATCAGTTGTGCGGCGTCGCTCAGAAAAGCAGCAGGCAGGCTCATCGGTCCTCCAGAAATAGCTGACGCCGGAATCGCTGTCCGGCGTCGGTTCTTACCCTATTACGTGCAGGTCTTAGTGCACCAGCATACCGGTGAACCAGTAGGCCTGGGCCAAGGTGATCAGCCCGACAATCGTCGCGAAGAACAGGCTGTGCTTGAGGGTAAAGCGGAACAGGTCGGACTCCTTGCCTACCAGGCCAGTTGCTGCGCATGCCACGGCGATCGACTGCGGCGAGATCATCTTGCCGGTCACGCCGCCGCTGGTGTTGGCCGCTACCAGCAAGACGTCGTTGACGCCGATCTGGTGCGCGGTGGTGGCTTGCAGCGAGCTGAACAGCGCGTTGGACGAGGTGTCGGAGCCTGTCAGAAACACGCCGAGCCAGCCAAGGAATGGCGAGAAGAATGGGAAGGCTGCGCCGGTACCTGCCAGCACCAGGGCCATGGTCGATGACATGCCCGAGTAGTTGGTGACGAAGGCAAAGGCCAGCACCATGCCGATGGAGAGAATCGGCCAGCGCAGCTCATAAAAGGTTTCTTTTAAGGTGGTCAGACCAGTTTTGAAATTGATCTTGAGCACCAGCATCGACACCAGGGCGGAGAAGAAAATCGCCGTGCCGGTCGCGGAAATCGGATCAAGCTTGAACACCGCAGGGATGGCCGTCGGCATGGCAACGATCGGCGCAACCTTGATCACCAGTTGATCCAGGTGCGGAATCGCAAAGTTGAACACCGAGCTGTACATCGCGCCGCCAGCGGCGAACATCGCCTTGAAGGGCTTCAGGGTCCAGATGGTAACCAGTACGGTCAGGATCAGGAACGGCGACCAGGCTTTGAAAGTTTCCCCCAGGCTGTAAGGCGAAGCCACAGTATTGCGGGGCAGGCCAAAACCACCGGCGCTGGCGGTGATGGCGGTGCCGGACGTTGCGCCAGCGATTTGCGCGCCGGCACTTCGCTTGGGCTGCCAGACTTTCAGGAACAGGGTCAGGGAAATCAGGCTGGCCAGGGCCGAGGTGATGTCCGGCAGTTCAGGCCCGATGTAGTTCGAGGTGAAGAACTGGGTAACGGCGAAGCTCAGGCCCGCAACTAGCGCGGCAGGCCAGGTTTCCTTGACGCCGCGCAGGCCGTCCATCATGAACACCAGCCAGAACGGCACGAACAACGACAACAGCGGCAATTGGCGGCCGGCCATGGCGCCGATCTTGAACGCGTCGATGCCCGTCACCTGGCCCGCCACGATGATCGGAATCCCCAGTGCACCGAAGGCAACGGGTGCAGTGTTGGCAATCAGGCACAGGCCGGCGGCGTACAGCGGGTTGAAGCCCAGGCCTACCAGCAATGCGGCGGTAATCGCCACCGGTGCACCAAAGCCGGCCGCACCTTCCAGGAAGGCGCCGAAGCAGAAGCCGATCAGCAGCACTTGCAGGCGCTGGTCGTCGGTAATCGACAGCACGGAGCTGCGGATGATTTCGAACTGGCCGCTTTTGACCGTCAGTTTGTAGAGGAATACAGCGGCGACGATGATCCAGGCGATGGGCCACAGGCCGTAGGCAAAGCCGTAACCGGCGGCGGCGAGCGCCATATCGACCGGCATCTGGAAGGCAAAGATCGCCACCAGGATCGACAGTGCCAAGGTGATGCTGCCCGCAACGTGGCCTTTGAGGCGGAACACCGCCAGGGCCAGGAAGAAAAATACGATGGGAATGACGGCGGCCAGTGCGGACAGGCCGAGGCTGCCGAGCGGGCTGTAGAGCTGTTGCCAGGTTTGCATATGGGGTGGCCCCTAATTGTTGTTGGTCAGGCACTGCTTTAGCGATTTGGATAATTGGTATTACCAATTTACAATCGCTGTTGGCTAGGTTAAAAGCCTTCAGGGGGATGTGTCAATTTGCCGCTTGTGAATCTTTGGTCGTAGGTCGGCCTAAACGGGTACTGATCGGATGAAACGAGAGCGTTCTGATAGGTGCCGGATGCGCGGCGATAGGCCAGAATAGGGGCCCCGGCGAGTGGTCGGGATGGTGGAGAGTGAGTTATGGGGTTTGATCAGGTGCGTCAGCGCCGTTTGTCTGACGATATCGTCGAGCAGCTTGAGGGCATGATCCTTGAGGGCACGCTGAAGTCGGGCGAGCGCTTGCCGGCCGAGCGCGCACTGGCCGAGCAGTTCGGGGTGTCGCGACCGTCGTTGCGCGAGGCGATCCAGAAGCTGGCGGCCAAAGGTTTGCTGATCAGTCGTCAGGGTGGTGGCAATTATGTGGTGGAGTCGCTGGGTTCAACCTTCAGTGATCCGCTGCTGCATCTGCTGGAAAATAATCCCGAGGCTCAGCGCGACCTTTTGGAGTTCCGTCAGACCCTGGAAGCTTCCTGCGCGTACTACGCAGCGTTGCGCGCCACTGAGGTGGACCGCGAGCGGCTGACGGCGGCTTTCGAAGAATTGCAGGATTGCTATACGCGGTCAGACGAAGTGAGCCGGGCGGAAGAGGGAGCGGCGGATGCGAGGTTTCACCTGGCCATCGCCGAGGCCAGCCATAACGCGGTATTGCTGCATACCATTCGCGGCCTGTTCGATCTGCTCAAGCGTAACGTGGTGACCAACATTGGTGGCATGTATCAGCAGCGTACCGAAACACGGGACATGCTGATCAATCAGCACCGTGATCTGTACCTGGCGATTATCGAAGGGCGTGCCGAGCAGGCGCGAGAGGTTTCAACACGCCACCTGCTGTATGTGCAGGAAGTGCTGGAAGAAGTGCGGCAGGAGGTTCAGCGCATGGCGCGGGCGGAACGGCGCAAGGGGATATAGCGATTGAGGTAGCTGAGGGAGCGGGCTCCCTCAGCCACATCAAGTCACAGGAAAATCAGTCTTCCTTGCCCTTGTTACGCACGGCACGCTGCAATTCCCGGTTGGAATCGCGTTCGCGCTCGGTGTCACGCTTGTCGTATTCCTTCTTGCCCTTGCCCAATGCGATCTCGCACTTGACCAGGTGCTTGCTCCAGTACCACGACAGGCAGATGCAGGCGTAGCCTTTTTGCTGCACCGCAGCTTGGAGTTTTTCCAGCTCGCGAGCATTGAGCAGCAGCTTGCGCGTGCGCACCGGATCGGCAATCACGTGGGTGCTGGCTGTCATCAGCGGCGTGATATGACTGCCGAGCAGCCATGCCTCACCGTCTTTGAGCAGCACATAACTGTCGACCAGTTGCAGCTTGCTGGCACGCAGACTTTTTACTTCCCAGCCGGCCAGGACCAGACCAGCCTCGAACCGATGTTCGATGAAGTAATCGTGTCGCGCCTTTTTATTTTGCGCGATGGTCCCTGTTGGGTGTTTCTTTTGTTTAGCCATAGGGGCGGCATTATAGGGAGTTGCGAGCGCGTCGGCTACGGTCAACCTGCGTGCTTGAGCGTGTTGAATGAATCCCGGACAATGTAGGCTGTTTTTTGATTTTTTCTTTCGCGAATCCTGTTGTCCTTTCGCGATGTTTGCCGCTCAGCTGTGGAAATAACGCTCACATGACGACGCATATTCAACGTTCGGCCCTGCTGCCTTATCCGGCACAGGCGCTCTATGACCTGGTCAACGACGTGGCGCGTTACCCGGAGTTCCTGCCTTGGTGTTCAACTGCTGAGGTATTGGAGAGCAGTGATGAGCATATGCTCGCCAGCGTGGGTGTCGCTAAGGGCGGCTTGAGCCAGCACTTTGTCACGCGCAACACGCTGGTGCCCGGGCAGTCCATCGAGATGAATCTCGAGGAAGGCCCGTTCACTCAGCTGCATGGCGTGTGGGTGTTCAAGGCTTTGAATGAAAAGGCCTGCAAGATCAGCCTGGACCTGTCGTTCGATTATGCCGGCCCTATCGTGCGTGCCACCTTGGGCCCGTTGTTCAATCAAGCGGCCAATACCCTGGTGGACGCGTTCTGCCAACGCGCCAAGCAAATGCATGGCTGAGCCATTGGTTGAAGTCGAGGTGGTGTACGCCGCGGTGGATCGCCAGGTGTTGATGAGCATGGCAGTAGCGCCGGGTTCAAGCCTCAGGGCGGCGGTGCAGGGTTCTGGAATGGCCGCGCAATTCCCGGAGCTGAATCTGGAGAGTTGCCCTTTGGGGATTTTCGGCAAGGTGGTTGCGGACGCGGATGTTCGTTGTGTGCAGGCTGGAGACCGAATCGAGATCTATCGGCCATTGCTGGCAGATCCGATGGAGATACGTCGCTTGCGTGCGGCCAAGGCTGCCAAGGCAAAACAGCAGAATTCATAGCTTGCGAAACGGCAGGCAACAAAAAGCCCGGCATGCCGGGCTTTTGATCGAACGTTACAAACTTACTGCGGGCTGGCGTCCAGAGGTTCTGGAGTTGGCACCGGAACGGTTTGCACGCCGTCGACGCCTTTCTGGATCTCGTCCAGCAAGGAGCCAGGCTTGGCCGGTACCTCGGACTTAGGCTTCTCCTCGTTCTGCGCAGGCGCAGGAGCGGTGGTGCCGCTGTCCTTGCCCAGCAAGGCTTCATCGCGGCTTACGCCCGGTTTGAAGTCCCCCGACAGGCTGGTGAGCTGATCATTGCCATTGAAGATGACACTGACCCGCTCCTGCTGGCGTTCACCGCCACCAGGTTGGATGCTGTAGAGGTAATCCCAGCGATCGGCATGGAATGTGTCGGTCAGCAGGGGATTGCCCATGATAAACCGTACTTGCCGTCGGGTCATTCCCGGGCGTAACTGGTCTATCATGTCCTGCGTGACGACATTGCCCTGCTGGATGTCGATTTTGTAAACCCCGGGGAATGAACAACCGGCGAGTGCGAGCAGTCCCACAAAGGTGAAACTGGTTAGCAAGAGCTTGGTGTTTTGCATCGGTGGGCGACTTCCACTATCTTGGCTGGGACAACGTAAACGCCGATCATACCCGTATTAAGAGAAGCTGCGAAGCAGCATCCGCGAGAAAGCTAACCATGGTTGAAAATAGCGAACTACGCAAAGCCGGTCTTAAAGTGACTCTGCCACGAGTCAAGATTCTACAAATGCTCGATTCTGCTGAGCAGCGCCACATGAGTGCCGAGGATGTATACAAGGCGCTGATGGAGTCTAACGAGGACGTCGGCCTGGCCACGGTTTACCGTGTACTGACCCAGTTTGAAGCAGCAGGACTGGTGGTTCGTCATAATTTCGACGGCGGTCATGCAGTGTTCGAATTGGCTGACGGCGGTCATCACGACCACATGGTTGACCTGGATACCAATGAGGTTATCGAGTTCACCAGTCCGGAAATCGAGAAGCTCCAGCACATGATTGCTGAGCAGCATGGATTCGATTTGGTGGACCACAATCTGGTTCTCTACATACGTAAGAAAAAGTAAGAAAGCTACGCAGATTCACTCTGCGAAACGATCGAAGGCGACCCTAGGGTCGCCTTCGTGCTTTCTATAGAAAGAAAAGGATCAGTGAGCTGAGCCTTAGACCTTCGCGGTGACCACCATTTTCTTCGCGTGAGCCAAGGATTCTTTGGTCAGGTCAATGCCTCCGAGCATCCGCGCGACTTCTTCCACCCGTTCGGTCTTGTTCAGCTTGGACACGGCGGTATGGGTGGCATCACTGCCGCGCACCTTGTGCACGAATAGGTGCTGGTGCCCTTGAGCAGCCACTTGTGGCAAGTGAGTGACGGTCAGTACCTGGCCGCGATCGCCCAGTCGGCGCAACAGTTGACCAACAATCTCGGCAGTCGGGCCGCCGATCCCGACGTCCACTTCATCGAATACCAGCGTTGGCACGCGTGAGGTCTGGGCCGTGATCACCTGGATCGCCAGGCTGATCCGCGACAGTTCGCCGCCGGATGCCACTTTGGCCAATGCCTTGAGTGGTTGGCCTGGGTTCGCACTGACCAGCAGCTCTACCTGCTCAAGCCCGTTAGGCAGCAGTTCGTTGCTGGTGTTGGTGTGCAGTTCGATGGTGAAGCGCCCGCCGGGCATGCCCAAGCGTTGGATTTCCTGTTCTACGGCACTGGCCAGGCCCGTGGCAGCCTGATGACGCAGGTCGCTCAGCTCTCGGGCTTTTTCCTGGTAGTGGCGAGCAAAGGACGCCAATTCTTCGCCCAGTCGCTCAATGGATTCGTCATTGGCATTCAGGGTTTCAATTTCATCCAGCAGCTTTTGCTGCATGGTCGCGACTTCGGTCGGCTGGATCCGGTGTTTGCGCGCCAGGGTGTAGATGGTGTCCAGGCGCTCTTCTATATCCTGCAGGCGAGCCGGGTCGGCATCGAAGTGATCGAGAAAGCGGTTCAGCTCGCCGACGGCTTCTTCTACCTGAATTTGCGCGCTGGTCAGCAACGTGGTGGCTTCATTCAGCGAGCCGGAGGCATTGTTCACGCTGGACAGGCGATTGAGGCTCGCCGTCAGGGCGTTGAGCACATTGCCGGAATCACTTTCGCTGCACTGTTCCACCACTTGCCGGCAAATGCCCAGCAGGGTTTCGGCGTTGGTCAGGTTTTTGTGTTCCTGCTCCAGTTGCTCCAGTTCCGTCTCGCCGAGCCCCAGGCTTTCCAGCTCTTCCAGTTGATAGCTGAGCAGTTGGTGGCGGGCGCGCTGCTCATCGCCGGAGTTGGAGAGGCGCTCCAGTTCCTGGCGGGTTTGGCGCCAGCGCTGAGCAGCCAATTGCACCTGGCGTGCAAGGTCCGTGGCGCCGGCGTACTCGTCGAGGAGTCGGCGATGGGTGTCGGTTTTCAGCAGGGATTGGTGTTCATGCTGGCTGTGGATATCGATCAGCAACTCGCCCAGGGCTTTCAAGTCGCCGAGCGGGCAGGGTGTGCCATTTATATAACCGCGGGAGCGTCCTTCGGCAGTGATCACCCGGCGCAGGATGCACGGGCCTTCATTATTAAGGTCGCGCTCGGCAAGCCAGGCCTCGGCTTCCGGGATGTCGGCCAGGTCAAAGGTGGCGAGGATGTCGGCCTTGTCGGCGCCCGGGCGAACCACGCCGCTGTCGGCGCGATCACCCAGGGTCAGGCCCAGGGCGTCGAGCATGATCGACTTACCGGCGCCGGTTTCGCCTGTGATTACGCTCATCCCGCGATCCAGTTCAAGATCCAGATGTTCAACAATGGCGTAGTTATGTACGGACAGGTGCACCAGCATGACGGCCGCTCCCAGGCTTTAGGTCTGGTTATTTATACAGTGTTTTGTTTGAGGGTGACAATCCTGATGCTTAGTCCGATTTGCTTGAATGGCTGGCTTTTTAAGTGCATCAGGGAATGACCAGGAAGAATTGATCCTGGGCAAGTGAAAGACTTTTGGTAACGCCTCAACCCTTGAACCTGAAAATTGTGGCCCCATATACCGGAACAGAAGCGCGAGTCGAGTTCGCGCATGATTTTGAAAGGAGAAATCTATGGCTGACGAACAGACGCAGGATACGCAAAATCCAGACGCCAACCAGGCAGCAGGTGAAGACCTGGCAGCTCGTGTGCAAGTGCTCGAAGAGCAATTGGCCGGCGCACAGGATCAATCGTTGCGTGTTGCCGCTGATCTGCAGAACGTCCGCCGCCGCGCCGAGCAGGATGTAGAAAAGGCTCACAAATTCGCCCTGGAAAAATTTGCCGGTGATCTGTTGCCGATCATCGACAGCCTGGAGCGTGGCCTTGAGCTGTCCAACCCGGACGACGAAAACATCCGCCCAATGCGCGAAGGGATCGAACTGACCCTGAAAATGTTCCAGGACACCCTGAAGCGTTATCAGTTGGAAGCCATCGATCCGCAAGGCGGTGAGCCGTTCAATGCCGAGCATCATCAAGCGATGGCGATGCAGGAAAACGCCGATCTTGAGCCGAACAGCGTGTTGAAGGTGTTCCAGAAGGGTTACCAGCTCAACGGTCGCTTGCTGCGCCCGGCGATGGTTGTAGTGAGCAAGGCTCCTGCACCTGTTGCACCTTCGATTGATGAGCAGGCTTGAAATAAGTCGTAACGGCCCCATCTATAAGTCAAGCGTTTAAGTACTGCCGCAGTTAGCCACCACTGCTGCGGCAAAAAAATCTAAGTTTCGGGAGAGTAAATCATGGGCAAAATTATCGGTATCGACCTGGGGACTACCAACTCCTGCGTCTCCGTGCTGGAAAACGGCGTATCCAAAGTTATTGAAAACGCCGAAGGCGCACGTACTACCCCGTCCATCGTGGCTTATGCCAACGACGGCGAAATCCTGGTGGGCCAGTCCGCCAAGCGTCAAGCTGTGACCAATCCGCATAACACCCTGTATGCGGTGAAGCGTCTGATCGGTCGTAAGTTCGACGAAGAAGTCGTACAGAAAGACATCAAGATGGTCCCGTACAAAATCGCCAAGGCTGACAACGGTGACGCCTGGGTTGAAGTGAACGGCCAGAAAATGTCGCCGCCACAAATTTCGGCTGAAATCTTGAAAAAGATGAAGAAAACCGCCGAAGACTACCTCGGTGAAGCAGTGACTGAAGCGGTGATCACCGTTCCGGCCTACTTCAACGACAGCCAGCGCCAGGCGACCAAAGACGCCGGCCGTATTGCTGGCCTGGACGTAAAACGTATCATCAACGAACCAACCGCAGCCGCTCTGGCTTACGGTATGGACAAGGCCAAGGGCGATCACACCGTGATCGTTTATGACCTGGGTGGCGGTACCTTCGACGTTTCCGTGATCGAAATCGCTGAAGTCGATGGCGAGCACCAGTTCGAAGTGTTGGCCACCAACGGTGACACGTTCCTGGGTGGTGAAGACTTTGACATTCGTCTGATCGACTACCTCGTCGACGAATTCAAGAAAGAAAGCGGCATGAACCTCAAGGGTGACCCGCTGGCCATGCAGCGCCTGAAAGAAGCCGCTGAGAAGGCCAAGATCGAACTGTCTTCGAGCAATTCGACCGACGTGAACCTGCCGTACATCACTGCAGACGCCACCGGTCCTAAGCACTTGAACGTGAAAATCTCCCGCGCCAAGCTGGAGTCGCTGGTAGAAGACCTGGTTCAACGCACCATCGAGCCTTGCCGCATTGCGTTGAAAGACTCGGGTATCGACGTTGGCGCGATCAACGACGTGATCCTGGTCGGCGGTCAGACCCGTATGCCACTGGTTCAGAAGCTGGTTACCGAATTCTTCGGTAAAGAAGCGCGTAAAGACGTGAACCCGGACGAAGCGGTTGCCATGGGTGCTGCCATCCAGGGCGCGGTATTGGCCGGTGACGTGAAAGACGTTCTGCTGCTGGACGTCAGCCCGCTGACCCTGGGTATCGAAACCATGGGTGGCGTGATGACCGCGCTGATCGAGAAAAACACCACGATTCCTACCAAGAAATCGCAAGTGTTCTCGACTGCCGACGACAATCAGGGCGCCGTGACCATTCACGTGCTGCAAGGTGAGCGTAAGCAAGCCGGTCAGAACAAGTCCTTGGGCAAGTTCGACCTGGCCGAGATTCCACCAGCACCACGTGGCGTGCCACAAATCGAAGTGACCTTCGACATCGACGCCAACGGCATCCTGCACGTAGGCGCCAAAGACAAGGCCACCGGCAAGACTCAGTCGATCGTGATCAAGGCTAACTCGGGTCTGTCCGAGGAAGAAATTCAGCAGATGATCCGTGATGCTGAAGCCAACGCTGACGAAGACCGCAAGTTTGAAGAGCTAGCCGCTGCCCGTAACCAGGGTGATGCACTGGTTCACTCGACGCGCAAAATGATCGCTGACGCTGGCGACAAAGTGACTGCCGAAGAGAAAACTGCAATCGAAGCAGCCGTAGTAGCCCTGGAAGCCGCCGTTAAAGGCGACGACAAGGCCGCTATCGAAGCCAAGGTTGAAGAACTGTCGAAAGTCTCTGCGCCAGTGGCTCAGAAAATGTACGCCGAACAAGGCCAGCCGGCTGACGGTGCTGCACACCAGGCAGAACCTGAAGCCAAGCACGACGATGTTGTCGATGCCGAGTTCGAAGAAGTCAAAGACCAGAAGTAACTTGGTCGCCCGGTTGACCGCTCACAAGCGGTGACTGGTAGGATGTCGCCGCGCGGGAGCTTGCTCCCGCGTTGGCGTGTCTGGGGTACGCGAATTTTTACAGCATGCGACAACGCTCGGATGCTGGCGGTGTGATCGGGAATGCTCCTGCTTTCCGGACGACAGTCACCGCGTTTTTGGCCGGTTGCCGGCTGAAAGCAGTAACGACCAGGATCGTTGAATTGACGTGAGTTGGGTCCGGGCCTGTATTGGGGCTCAACGAGTTTGGCAAGGCTCAGGAGGGTTTTGCCGGACGTCCTTAAGAGTGCAAAGACTTATGGCAAAGCGTGACTATTACGAAGTGTTGGGTGTGGAGCGCGGCTCCAGCGAGGCGGACCTGAAAAAGGCTTATCGTCGCCTGGCGATGAAGCACCACCCGGACCGTAATCCGGATAACAAAGAATCCGAAGAGCTGTTCAAAGAGGCCAACGAGGCCTACGAATGCCTGTGTGATCCAAACAAGCGTGCCGCTTACGATCAGTACGGCCATGCCGGCGTTGACCCAAGCATGGGTGGCGGCGGTGCCGGTTTCGGTGGCCAGAACTTCTCCGATATTTTCGGCGACGTGTTCAGCGACTTCTTTGGCGGCGGCCGCGGTGGCCAGCGTGGCGGTGCCCAGCGTGGCAGCGACCTGCGCTACACCCTGGAGCTGAACCTGGAAGAGGCGGTGCGTGGCACCAGCGTTAATATCCGCGTTCCGACGCTGGTCAACTGCAAGCCGTGCGACGGTTCGGGTGCCAAGAAAGGCTCCTCGCCGATCACTTGCCCGACATGCGGTGGCATCGGCCAGGTACGCATGCAGCAAGGCTTCTTCTCGGTGCAGCAAACCTGCCCGCGCTGCCATGGCCAGGGCAAGATCATTTCCGACCCGTGCGATTCGTGCCACGGCGAAGGGCGTGTCGAAGAGTACAAAACCCTCTCGGTGAAAGTGCCGGCGGGTGTTGATACCGGTGACCGCATTCGTCTGTCGGGTGAAGGCGAAGCGGGCACTCAGGGCGGCCCGACGGGCGACCTGTACGTGGTGATCAATGTGCGCGAGCACTCGATCTTCCAGCGTGACGGCAAGCATCTGTTCTGTGAAGTGCCGATCAGCTTTGTCGATGCAGCCTTGGGTGGCGAGCTTGAGATTCCGACGCTGGACGGTCGGGTCAAGCTGAAGATCCCTGAGGGCACGCAGACCGGCAAGCAGTTCCGTATCCGTGGCAAAGGCGTTGCGCCGGTGCGCGGTGGCGGTGCTGGCGACTTGATGTGTCGTGTGGCGGTAGAGACGCCGGTGAACCTGGGTCGTCGTCAGCGTGAGCTGTTGGAGGAATTCCGCAGCTCCCTGGCCGGCGATGACACTCATTCGCCAAAGACCACTGGTTGGTTCGAAGGCGTGAAGCGCTTCTTCGGCGACCTGTAAGGAAGTGAGTATGCGACGTATCGCGGTGATGGGCGCTGCCGGGCGCATGGGCAAAACCCTGGTCGAGGCCGTACAGGCGCGCTCGCCGGCCTCCGGGCTGACGGCGGCGATTGTGCGTCCCGGCAGTACCTTGATTGGTGCCGACGCTGGTGAGCTGGCATCCCTGGGGCGGATTGGCGTTTCGTTGTCCGGTAATCTGGAACATGTCGCTGACGAGTTCGACGTGCTGATTGATTTCACCCTGCCGGAAGTGATGCTGAAAAACCTGGCGTTCTGCCGCAAGGCGGGCAAAGCCATGGTGATCGGCACGACCGGTCTGAGCGCCGAGCAAAAGCAGCTGCTGGTGGAGGCGGGCAAGGATATTCCTATCGTGTTCGCGGCCAACTTCAGCGTCGGCGTCAATCTGTCGCTGAAGCTGCTCGACATGGCGGCGCGCGTGATGGGGGATGAGGCAGACATCGAGATCATCGAGACTCATCACCGGCACAAGATCGATGCGCCATCCGGGACGGCGCTGCGCATGGGCGAGGCGATTGCCGATGCCCTTGGGCGTGACCTGTCGAAAGTGGCGGTGTATGGCCGCGAGGGTCACACCGGTGCTCGTGCTCACGACACCATTGGTTTTGCCACTGTGCGCGGTGGTGACGTGGTGGGTGACCATACGGTGCTGTTTGCAACCGAGGGTGAGCGTCTTGAGATCACCCATAAGGCGTCGAGCCGCATGACGTTCGCCAAGGGTGCCGTACGTGCGGCGCTGTGGCTGGAGGGTCGTACGCCGGCCTTGTACGACATGCGTGACGTGCTGGACCTGCATTAAGAAGTAGCTAAAACGGGGCCTCAGGATTATTCTAAGGCCCCGTTTTTACCCGCTAAGCGACGTCCTGTCGCATTCCCCTGCCTTTAAGGCTCATTAGCGGTGGACCAAAAAAGCCTTTTTCTGTAAGCTACAGCTTTAGTGTGTCCACTAAAAGCGCGCAGAATAATTCGGTGAAGAAGCGGGGTGACGTGTCCATACGTCACTCCGCTTTTTTACAACCTGCGATCGCCCTTTCAGGCTTTATTTACGGGAGGTCTTCTTGACTAAGCCAGCCATACTCGCCCTTGCTGATGGCAGCATTTTTCGCGGCGAAGCCATTGGAGCCGACGGTCAGACCGTTGGAGAGGTGGTGTTCAACACCGCCATGACAGGCTATCAGGAAATCCTTACCGATCCTTCCTACGCCCAACAGATCGTTACCCTGACCTATCCGCACATCGGCAACACCGGTACTACACCGGAAGACGCCGAGTCTGATCGTGTCTGGTCGGCTGGCCTGGTCATTCGTGACCTGCCACTGGTTGCGAGCAACTGGCGTAACACGATGTCCCTGTCCGATTACCTGAAAGCCAACAACGTTGTGGCGATCGCCGGTATCGATACGCGTCGCCTGACACGCATCCTGCGTGAAAAAGGTTCGCAGAACGGCTGCATCATGGCTGGTGACAACATCTCCGAAGAAGCAGCGATTGCAGCGGCCCAAGGTTTCCCTGGCCTGAAAGGCATGGATCTGGCGAAAGTCGTCAGCACCAAGGAAAAGTACGAGTGGCGCTCCACTGTCTGGGACTTGAAGACCGACAGCCACGCGACCATCGAAGCTTCCGAGCTGCCGTACCACGTTGTGGCCTACGACTACGGTATCAAGCACAACATCCTGCGCATGCTGGTCGAGCGCGGTTGCCGCGTGACCGTGGTACCGGCGCAAGCCCCGGCCAGCGACGTACTGGCTTTGCAGCCGGACGGCGTGTTCCTGTCCAACGGCCCGGGTGACCCGGAGCCTTGCGACTACGCCATCAAGGCCATCAAGGAAGTGCTGGAAACCGAGATTCCGGTATTCGGCATCTGCCTCGGCCACCAGCTGCTGGCCCTGGCCTCCGGCGCCAAGACCCTGAAAATGGGCCACGGCCACCACGGTGCCAACCACCCGGTGCAGGATCTGGACACTGGCGTTGTGATGATCACCAGCCAGAACCACGGTTTTGCCGTGGACGAAGCGACGCTGCCGGGCAACGTCCGGGCGATTCACAAGTCGCTGTTCGACGGTTCCCTGCAAGGCATCGAGCGCACCGACAAGAGCGCGTTCAGCTTCCAGGGCCACCCTGAAGCAAGCCCGGGCCCGAACGACGTAGCACCGCTGTTCGACCGTTTCATCAATGAGATGGCCAAGCGACGCTAAGTGAGCGGCCTGAGGGTGGCCCGGGAAACCGGCGGCCCCCTCGGGCTCTTCAAAGATTGTTCAAGACGGCTTGCCGACTGACCTGCGGATTTGAGTGACAAACCCATGCCAAAACGTACAGACATAAAAAGCATCCTGATTCTCGGCGCTGGCCCGATCGTGATCGGCCAGGCCTGCGAATTCGACTACTCCGGCGCCCAGGCCTGTAAAGCCCTGCGCGAAGAGGGTTATCGCGTCATCCTGGTGAACTCCAACCCGGCCACCATCATGACCGACCCGGACATGGCCGACGCCACCTACATCGAGCCGATCAAGTGGCAGACCGTTGCCAAGATCATCGAAAAAGAGCGTCCGGACGCGCTGCTGCCAACCATGGGTGGCCAGACCGCTCTGAACTGCGCACTGGACCTTGAGCGCGAAGGCGTCCTGGAGAAGTTCGGCGTAGAGATGATCGGCGCCAATGCCGACACCATCGACAAGGCTGAAGACCGTTCGCGTTTCGACAAGGCCATGAAGTCCATCGGCCTTGATTGCCCGCGTTCCGGTATCGCCCACAGCATGGAAGAGGCCAATGCGGTCCTCGAGAAGCTTGGCTTCCCGTGCATCATCCGGCCGTCCTTCACCATGGGCGGCACCGGTGGCGGTATCGCCTACAACCGTGAAGAGTTCGAAGAAATCTGCGCCCGTGGCCTGGACTTGTCTCCGACCAAAGAGCTGCTGATCGACGAATCCCTGATCGGCTGGAAAGAATATGAGATGGAGGTTGTCCGCGATAAGAAGGACAACTGCATCATCGTTTGCTCGATCGAAAACTTTGACCCAATGGGCGTGCACACCGGTGACTCGATCACCGTTGCGCCGGCACAGACCCTGACGGACAAGGAATACCAGATCATGCGTAACGCCTCTTTGGCGGTACTGCGTGAGATTGGCGTGGAAACCGGTGGCTCCAACGTCCAGTTCGGCATCTGCCCGGACACTGGCCGCATGGTTGTGATCGAGATGAACCCGCGTGTATCGCGTTCTTCGGCGCTGGCATCGAAAGCTACCGGCTTCCCGATTGCGCGCATCGCTGCCAAGTTGGCGATCGGTTACACATTGGACGAACTGCAGAACGAAATCACTGGCGGCGCGACGCCGGCATCCTTCGAGCCGTCGATCGACTACGTCGTCACCAAGCTGCCACGCTTCGCTTTCGAGAAATTCCCGAAAGCCGACGCCCGCCTGACCACTCAGATGAAGTCGGTCGGTGAAGTCATGGCCATCGGCCGGACCTTCCAGGAGTCCCTGCAGAAAGCCCTGCGCGGCCTGGAAGTGGGCGTTTGCGGTCTGGATGAAAAGCTCGACCTGAGCAATCCGGAAAGCATGAGCGTGCTCAAGCGCGAGCTGACCGTGCCGGGTGCCGAGCGTATCTGGTACGTGGCCGATGCTTTCCGCGCCGGCATGACCGTCGAAGACATCTTCGGCATGAACATGATCGACCCGTGGTTCCTGGTACAGATCGAAGATCTGATCAAGGAAGAAGAGAAGGTCAAGACCCTCGGTCTGTCTTCTATCGACCGCGACCTGATGTTCTGCCTCAAGCGCAAAGGCTTCTCCGACATGCGTCTGGCCAAGCTGCTGGGCGTGACCGAGAAGAACCTGCGCACGCATCGCCACAAGCTGGATATCTTCCCGGTCTACAAGCGCGTTGATACCTGTGCGGCCGAGTTCGCAACCGACACGGCGTATATGTACTCCACCTACGAGGAAGAGTGCGAAGCCGCGCCGTCGGGCCGCGACAAAATCATGATCCTGGGTGGCGGTCCAAACCGTATCGGCCAAGGCATCGAGTTCGATTATTGCTGCGTACACGCCGCTCTCGCCCTGCGCGAAGACGGGTACGAGACCATCATGGTCAACTGCAACCCGGAAACTGTTTCCACCGACTACGACACTTCCGACCGTCTGTACTTCGAGCCGGTAACGCTGGAAGACGTACTGGAAATCTGCCGCGTCGAGAAGCCAAAAGGCGTGATCGTCCAGTACGGCGGCCAAACCCCATTGAAACTGGCCCGCGCACTTGAAGCTGCTGGCGTACCGATCATCGGTACCAGCCCTGACGCTATCGACCGTGCCGAAGACCGTGAGCGCTTCCAGCAGATGGTTGAGCGCCTGAACCTGCGTCAGCCGCCAAACGCCACTGTGCGCAGCGAAGACGAAGCGATCCGCGCAGCCAGCAAGATCGGTTACCCGCTGGTGGTGCGTCCGTCCTACGTACTGGGCGGCCGGGCGATGGAAATCGTCTACGAAGAAGACGAACTCAAGCGTTACCTGCGTGATGCGGTGAAAGTGTCCAACGACAGCCCGGTGCTGCTGGACCACTTCCTCAACTGCGCCATCGAGATGGACGTGGATGCGGTCTGCGACGGCACCGACGTGGTGATCGGCGCGATCATGCAGCACATCGAACAGGCTGGCGTTCACTCCGGTGACTCCGCTTGCTCGCTGCCGCCGTACTCGCTGCCTGCGCACATCCAGGACGAAATGCGTGAACAGGTCAAGAAAATGGCCCTGGAACTGGGTGTGGTTGGCTTGATGAACGTACAGTTGGCGCTGCAAGGCGAAGACATCTACGTCATCGAAGTCAACCCGCGCGCTTCGCGTACCGTGCCATTTGTTTCCAAGTGCATCGGTGTGTCCCTGGCGATGATTGCAGCCCGTGTGATGGCCGGTAAGACCTTGAAGGAAATCGGCTTCACCAAGGAAATCATTCCGAACTTCTACAGCGTGAAAGAGGCGGTGTTCCCATTCGCCAAATTCCCTGGTGTGGACCCGATCCTGGGCCCAGAGATGAAGTCCACCGGTGAAGTGATGGGCGTGGGCGATACCTTCGGTGAAGCGTTCGCCAAAGCCCAGATGGGCGCCAGCGAAGTGCTGCCGACCGGCGGTACTGCGTTCATCAGCGTGCGCGATGATGACAAGCCACTGGTTGCGGGCGTGGCCCGTGATCTGATCAACTTGGGCTTCGAAGTCGTGGCTACTGCCGGGACCGCCAAGCTGATCGAGGCTGCCGGACTGAAAGTACGTCGCGTGAACAAGGTGACGGAAGGCCGTCCACACGTGGTCGACATGATCAAGAATGACGAAGTTACCCTGATCATCAACACCACCGAAGGTCGCCAGTCGATCGCGGACTCCTACTCCATTCGTCGTAACGCCTTGCAGCACAAGATCTACTGCACCACTACCATTGCTGCTGGCGAAGCTATCTGCGAAGCGCTCAAGTTCGGTCCTGAAAAAACCGTGCGTCGCTTGCAGGATCTACACGCAGGATTGAAGGCATGATCAAATACCCAATGACCGTCCAGGGCGCAAAAGCCCTGGAAGAAGAGCACGCTCACCTGACCAAGGTCGTCCGTCCGAAGCTGAGCCAGGATATCGGTACGGCCCGTGAGCTGGGTGACCTGAAGGAAAACGCTGAATACCATGCTGCCCGCGAGCAGCAAGGTATGGTCGAGGCGCGTATCCGTGACATTGAAGGCCGTATGCAGAATGCGGTGATCATCGACGTCACGACCATTCCGAAGACCGGCAAGGTGATTTTCGGCACCACCGTGGAAATCGCCAACGTCGAGACTGACGAAAGCGTGGTTTACCACATCGTGGGTGAAGATGAGGCCGACTTTAAACTCGGCAAGATCTCCGTCGGTTCGCCGCTCGCCCGCGCCTTGATTGCCAAGGAAGAGGGGGATGTGGTGGCCGTCAAGACGCCTGGTGGCGTGATCGAGTACGAGATTGTCGAAGTTCGTCACATCTGAAAGACGGCGCCCGCTTCATGCGGGCGCCATGCTTTGGCAGTTTGCCCAGATGCTTTGGGTCGGCGGCCTATGGCTGTTACACATTGGTGTTCTGCCGGTGCTGGGCCTGATAGGCCTGGCACCGTTGCTGATCGATGAGGTCGGCGGATTACTGAGTGCGTTGCTGGTGGGGTTTGCAGCGGCGTGCGTGACGCTTCAGGCGCTGGTGCTGATCAAGGCCGAAGGCTTGGAGAGTTTGTGGCGGGATATACGCGGGCAACTGCTGTTGATGGCGCTGTATGCGTGCGCAATGTTTTGCGTAGTGCGCATCTTTCTGCCGGAAGCGTTGCGCTGGCAGCTGTTCAGCTATCTTGTGCTAGGGTTTTCCGGGTTGGTGCTGGTTGTACAGCCGGCGCCAGGATGGAGTGGCAGGGCGCGCGAAGCACGCCCGTGACCCTTGTTTCACTTGAAGCGGTGTACGTTCGACAGCTGCTTGTTGACGCTGAAGTTCTTGCGATACAGCAGCGCCATCTTGCCGATGACCTGAACCAGGTCCGCTTTGCCAGCCTTGCACAGTTCTGCAATGGCTGCCAGGCGCGCCTCGCGATCAAGGATGCTGACCTTGATTTTGATCAGTTCGTGATCGCCCAATGCGCGTTCAAGTTCGGCTAACACACCTTCAGTCAAACCGTTGTCAGCCACAGTCAAAACTGGTTTCAGATGGTGGCCAATGGATTTGTACTGTTTCTTCTGCTCTTGAGTGAGCGGCATAATCTGACCCCTGCGTCTGATCTTGTAAAAAGCGGCGGCCAGTTTACCCGAGCGAGTCCGGGACCGCCCAGTTAATCACGACCCGTTTTATTTTCGAGGTGGCCCGTGGCCCGTTCCAAAACTAGCCTTAAGTGGCTGCAAGAGCATTTCAACGACCCTTACGTCAAAATGGCGCAAAAGGATGGCTACCGCTCCCGGGCCAGCTATAAGCTGCTGGAGATTCAGGAAAAGGACAAGTTGATCCGCCCTGGCATGAGCGTTATCGACCTGGGCGCCGCCCCGGGTGGCTGGTCCCAGGTGACCAGTCGTCTGATTGGTGGGCAAGGTCGCTTGATCGCTTCAGATATCCTGGAAATGGACAGCATCCCGGACGTGACCTTTGTTCACGGCGATTTTACCCAGGATGAAGTGCTGGCACAGATACTGGAAGCCGTCGGTAATTCGCAGGTAGACCTTGTGATTTCCGATATGGCCCCCAATATGAGTGGATTACCAGCTGTTGATATGCCGCGAGCCATGTTCCTCTGCGAATTGGCACTGGATCTGGCGGGACGGGTACTACGTCCGGGTGGTGATTTTCTGGTCAAGGTCTTCCAGGGTGAAGGCTTCGACGAGTATCACAAGAACATCCGCAAGCTGTTCGACAAGGTACAGACACGTAAACCTGACTCTTCCCGGGACAGGTCCCGTGAGCAGTATTTGCTGGGTCGCGGCTTCCGTGGCATTGAAGGCGCTGCGAGTGAAGAGCGTTTTTGAGAAATTTGACGGAGGCGATAGGTTTTTTTATATCGCTTTCGTCACGAAGCTTTACGAATATTGTGTAGTCAAAGTTTCACAAAGGGTTACAGACGGCGCCTGCCAGAGTTGTAGGTAATGTAGTAAGTTAGGTCGGTGAATATCATGCGAAGCACGCGCCAGTAGCGGAGCTTGCTTCAGAGGGTAGTTAATTGAACGATATGGCAAAGAATCTGATCCTGTGGTTGATCATCGCGGCTGTCCTCGTGACGGTGATGAACAACTTCTCCAGCCCTAACGAGCCGCAGACCCTCAACTATTCCGACTTCATCCAGCAAGTTAAGGATGGCAAGGTCGAGCGCGTAGCAGTTGACGGCTACGTGATTACCGGCAAGCGCAACGATGGCGACAGCTTCAAGACCATCCGTCCGGCAATCCAGGACAATGGCCTGATCGGCGATCTGGTGGATAACCACGTGGTCGTTGAAGGCAAACAGCCTGAACAGCAAAGCATCTGGACCCAGCTCCTGGTGGCCAGTTTCCCGATCCTGGTGATCATCGCCGTATTCATGTTCTTCATGCGCCAGATGCAAGGTGGTGCGGGAGGCAAGGGCGGGCCTATGAGCTTCGGCAAGAGCAAGGCGCGCCTGCTTTCCGAAGATCAGGTGAAAACCACCCTGGCTGACGTTGCTGGTTGCGACGAAGCCAAGGAAGAAGTGGGCGAGTTGGTTGAATTCCTGCGGGATCCGGGCAAGTTCCAGCGCCTGGGTGGTCGTATTCCTCGCGGCGTGCTGATGGTTGGCCCGCCAGGTACCGGTAAAACCCTGTTGGCCAAGGCCATTGCGGGCGAAGCCAAAGTACCTTTCTTCACCATTTCCGGTTCCGACTTCGTCGAAATGTTCGTCGGTGTCGGTGCCAGCCGTGTTCGCGATATGTTCGAACAGGCCAAGAAGCACGCGCCATGCATCATCTTCATCGATGAAATCGACGCCGTTGGTCGCCATCGTGGCGCCGGCATGGGTGGCGGTCATGATGAGCGTGAGCAAACTCTTAACCAGTTGCTGGTTGAGATGGACGGCTTCGAAATGAACGACGGCATCATCGTGATTGCTGCGACCAACCGTCCAGACGTACTCGACCCTGCGCTGTTGCGTCCGGGCCGTTTCGACCGTCAGGTTGTGGTTGGTCTGCCGGACATCCGCGGTCGTGAGCAGATTCTGAAAGTGCACATGCGCAAAGTGCCAATGGGCGACGACGTGGCTCCGGCCGTGATTGCCCGTGGTACTCCAGGCTTCTCCGGTGCTGACCTTGCCAACCTGGTGAACGAGGCGTCGCTGTTTGCCGCGCGTACCGGCAAGCGCATCGTCGAAATGAAAGAGTTCGAACTGGCGAAAGACAAGATCATGATGGGCGCCGAGCGCAAATCCATGGTCATGTCCGAGAAAGAGAAGCAGAACACTGCTTATCACGAAGCCGGTCACGCCATTGTTGGTCGCGTTGTGCCCGAGCATGATCCGGTCTACAAGGTGTCGATCATTCCTCGTGGCCGGGCGCTGGGCGTTACCATGTTCCTGCCGGAAGAGGATCGCTACAGCCTCTCCAAGCGTGCCTTGATCAGCCAGATCTGTTCGCTGTATGGCGGCCGGATCGCGGAAGAGATGACCTTGGGCTTTGACGGTGTTACCACCGGCGCCTCCAACGACATCATGCGTGCCAGCCAGATTGCACGGAACATGGTGACCAAGTGGGGCCTGTCGGAAAAACTCGGTCCTTTGATGTATGCCGAGGAAGAAGGTGAAGTGTTCCTGGGTCGCGGTGGTGGCGGTCAAGCTGCCAGCTTCTCCGGCGAGACAGCCAAGCTGATCGATTCCGAAGTGCGCAGCATCATTGACCAGTGCTACGGCACGGCCAAGCAGATCCTCTCCGATAATCGTGACAAGCTCGACGCCATGGCTGACGCCCTGATGAAGTACGAGACCATTGATGCCGAGCAGATCGACGACATCATGGCCGGTCGTACGCCTCGCGAGCCTCGCGATTGGGAAGGTGGTTCGGGTACTTCGGGCACTCCGCCAGTAGTACAGAACGAGCGTCCTGAAGCCCCGATCGGCGGCCCGGCTGCTGACCATTAAGGTTTGAAATGACTTCTGCGTTGTCCTCGACCCGGTTGCCTTGCGGCAGCCGGGTTCTTGATTTGGCCCATACACACGTTATGGGCATTCTTAATGTAACCCCTGATTCCTTTTCCGACGGCGGCCGCTTCAGTCAGCTTGATGCTGCGCTGCGACATGCGGAAGCTATGGTGGCTGCAGGGGCGACCCTGATTGATGTCGGTGGCGAATCGACCCGTCCCGGGGCGCGTGCAGTTTCTCCTCTGGAAGAGCTGGAGCGGGTTGCACCTATTGTCGAGCGCATCCACCGAGAGCTGGATGTGATCATCTCTGTCGACACCTCGACGCCGGCCGTCATGCGCGAAACTGCGCGGCTGGGCGCCGGGTTGATCAACGATGTGCGTTCCTTGCAGCGAGACGGTGCCTTGGATGCCGCTGCCGCCACGGGCCTGCCAGTTTGCCTGATGCATATGCTCGGTGAGCCGGGGACGATGCAGGATGACCCGCATTACGACAACCTGGTCGGTGAGGTGAAAGGCTTCCTTGCCGAGCGCATGGCTCAATGTGCAGCCGTGGGGATTGCCCCTGAGCGGATAATCCTCGATCCGGGGTTTGGCTTTGCCAAAACCTTGCAGCACAATTTAAGTCTGTTCAAGCATATGGAATCCCTGCATGCCCTTGGTCGCCCTTTGTTGGTCGGCGTTTCGCGCAAGAGCATGATAGGTCTGGCGTTGAATCGTCCGGTGGGTGAGCGGCTGCATGGCGGCCTGGCACTTGCGGCACTTGCCGTGGTCAAGGGTGCACGTATCTTGCGCGTCCATGACGTGGCCGAGACGGTAGATGTGGTGCGAATGATCGCAGCGGTTGAATCAGCCGAATAAGAATGATGGAGCACTTATGACTAAAAAGTATTTTGGCACGGATGGCATTCGCGGTCGGGTCGGCGAATTTCCGATTACTCCCGATTTCATGCTCAAGCTGGGCTGGGCTGCCGGGATGGCGTTCCGCAGCATGGGTGCCTGCCGCATCCTGGTGGGCAAAGACACGCGTATCTCGGGTTACATGTTTGAGTCCGCGCTGGAGGCAGGTCTGTCTGCTGCCGGCGCTGATGTGATGCTGCTGGGGCCGATGCCTACGCCGGCGATCGCTTACCTGACGCGTACCTTCCACGCTGAAGCCGGTATTGTGATCAGTGCTTCGCACAATCCTCACGATGACAACGGTATCAAGTTCTTCTCGGGCCAGGGCACCAAGCTGCCGGACGAGATCGAGCACATGATCGAAGAGTTGCTGGATGCGCCGATGACCGTCGTTGAATCGAGCAAGCTGGGCAAGGTTTCACGAATTAACGACGCTTCTGGTCGTTACATCGAATTCTGCAAAAGCAGCGTACCAAGCAGTACCAATTTTGCCGGACTGAAAGTCGTCATCGACTGTGCTCACGGCGCGACCTACAAAGTGGCTCCGAGTGTGTTCAAGGAGCTTGGCGCAGACGTTACTGTGCTGTCGGCCCAGCCGAATGGCTTGAACATCAACGACAACTGCGGCTCGACTCATATGGGGCAGTTGCAGGCGGCTGTACTGGCTGAACATGCTGACCTGGGCATCGCGTTCGATGGTGATGGTGACCGGGTCTTGATGGTCGACCATACGGGCGCAATTGTTGATGGCGACGACCTGTTGTTCATCATTGCCCGCGACTTGCACGAGCGTAACAAGCTGCAAGGCGGTGTCGTCGGCACCTTGATGAGCAATCTAGGGCTGGAGCTGGCCCTGGCAGATCTGGGTATTCCGTTTGTGCGCGCCAATGTCGGTGACCGCTACGTGATTGCTGATCTGCTGGAGCGTAATTGGCAAGTGGGTGGCGAAAACTCTGGTCATATCGTCTGCTTCCAGCACACGACTACCGGAGATGCGATCATCGCCGCGCTGCAGGTGCTGCTGGCGCTGCGTCGTCGCGAAGAAAGCCTGGCCCAGGCGCGCCAGGCACTGCGCAAGTGCCCTCAAGTACTGCTCAACGTGCGCTTTGCGGGCGGTGACAACCCTATCGAGCATCCGGCCGTGAAAGAGGCCAGTGAGCGCGTCACTGCTGCGATGGCGGGTCGTGGTCGGGTCTTGTTGCGCAAGTCGGGTACCGAGCCTTTGGTGCGTGTCATGGTCGAAGGCGAGGACGAAACACAGGTTCGCGGCTATGCCGAAGAGCTGGCAAAACTGGTAACTGAAGTTTGCGCCTGAATTCGGCTTGCCAGTGATGATGTGGTTGGGTAACATCTGCGCCCACTTTGACCGACGAGGTACAGCATGCGTCGCACTATGGTAGCTGGTAACTGGAAGATGCACGGTACCCGCGCCAGTGTCGCTGAGCTGATCAACGGCCTTCGTCACTTGGCCTTGCCTAGCGGTGTTGATGTCGCGGTATTCCCGCCTTGCTTGTATATCAATCAAGTGATTGATGGCTTGAAAGGTAAGTCGATTCAGGTCGGCGCGCAGAACTCTGCGGTGGAATCCATGCAAGGTGCGTTGACCGGTGAGATTGCACCGAGTCAGCTGGTTGATGCGGGTTGCTCCCTGGTGCTTGTTGGGCACTCCGAGCGCCGCCAGATCATGGGCGAGCGTGATGGGACACTCAATCGCAAGTTCGCAGCGGCACAGGCTTGTGGCTTGATTCCGGTGTTGTGCATAGGGGAGACCCTTGAGCAGCGTGAGTCCGGTAAAACTCTTGAAGTTGTCGGGCGTCAGCTGGGCAGCATCATCGAGGAGCTGGGAGTCGGTGCCTTTGCAAATGCAGTAATCGCTTACGAGCCGGTCTGGGCCATTGGCACCGGGCTGACTGCTTCGCCGCAACAGGCGCAGGATGTGCACGCAGCCATCCGCGCGCAGTTGGCGGCAGAGAATTCTGAGGTCGCACGAGGTGTGCGGCTTCTATACGGCGGCAGCGTGAAGGCGGCCAATGCGGTCGAACTGTTCGGCATGCCGGATATCGATGGGGGGCTCATTGGTGGAGCTTCCCTGAATGCAGATGAGTTCGGTGCGATTTGTCGCGCCGCGGGAAACTGAAAAAATGCTGGAAACAGTCATCGTTGTTTTTCATCTGCTGGGTGCACTGGGCGTAGTTGCTCTGGTTTTGCTGCAGCAGGGTAAAGGTGCGGACGCTGGTGCGTCTTTCGGGGCAGGTGCTTCAAATACTGTGTTCGGAAGCCAAGGTTCCTCTACCTTTCTTAGTAAGTTTACTGCTATACTTGCCGCCGGTTTCTTCATAACCAGCTTGGGGTTAGGTTACTTTGCTAAAGAGAAGGCTCATGTGCTGACTCAAGTAGGTCTCCCAAACCCAGCAGTGTTGGAAGTACCAAAAGCAAAACCGGCTTCTGATGATGTCCCGGTGCTTCAAGAGCAAAAGTCGGCTACTCCAGCGACTGACGTACCTCCAGCTCAAGAGCAGAAGTAAGAAGGTTGTAAACGCTGTATTGCCGAGGTGGTGGAATTGGTAGACACGCAACCTTGAGGTGGTTGTGCCCATAGGGTGTAGGGGTTCGAGTCCCCTTCTCGGTACCAATTATCAGGAGAGCCCGCTGTTGCGGGCTTTCTTGTAGGTGGAAGGTTACATTGACCCTGTAAGGGATCGGTCGTATACTTCCGCCCCAGCTTTGTCGCGGGGTGGAGCAGTCTGGTAGCTCGTCGGGCTCATAACCCGAAGGTCGTCGGTTCAAATCCGGCCCCCGCAACCAGTTTTAGCGGAGCCCCTTTTAAGGGGCTTTTTGTTAGCTGGACACTTTCAACGCCGCTGTTCGACGGCGTTTCAAGGATGGGCGTTTCGCCCATTTTTTTATTTTGCACAGCATGCACATACATGCACGAGGGGGTTCAGGTGTCGAGCAAGCTAGAAGAGTTGCAGGCCTTGTTGGCCCCGGTGATCGTGGCCCTAGGCTATGAATGCTGGGGTATTGAGTTTTCGGCTCAAGGTCGCCACTCAATGTTGCGCGTTTATATCGATAAAGAGGGCGGCGTGCTGGTGGACGATTGTGCCATTGTCAGCCGTCAGATCAGCGGTGTCCTGGATGTTGAAGATCCGATCTCCGTTGAATACACCCTCGAAGTTTCCTCGCCTGGCATGGAACGCCCACTGTTCACTATTGATCAGTTTGCAAAATTTGCCGGTGAACAAGTGAAGATCAAGCTGCGTTCTCCCTTTGAAGGACGACGCAACTTTCAGGGCCTTCTGCGCGGTGTAGAAGAGCAGGACGTCGTGGTGCAGGTAGAAGACCATGAGTTCCTGTTGCCGATCGATATGATCGACAAGGCCAACATTATTCCCAGTTTTGACTGAGACGCGGATCCCGCGGATCCAATGGCTTGCGAAAGGCGAGGCGTACGATGAGCAAAGAAGTACTGCTGGTTGTTGAGTCGGTATCCAATGAAAAGGGCGTACCGGCAAACGTGATTTTTGAAGCGCTGGAGCTGGCCCTGGCCACTGCTACCAAAAAGCGTTTTGAAGACGAAGTTGATCTGCGTGTGGAAATTAACCGCCACACCGGTGCCTACGAGACTTTCCGTCGCTGGACGGTCGTCGAAGAAGCCGATCTTGATGATCCGGCCATCGAAACCTGGCCGAGCAAGGTTGCTGAAACGCATCCGGGTGCCCAGGTCGGTGATGTCGTCGAAGAAAAGATCGAGTCCATCGAGTTCGGCCGCATCGCTGCACAGACTGCCAAGCAAGTCATCGTGCAGAAGGTCCGCGAAGCCGAGCGCGCTCAAGTCGTTGACGCTTATCGCGAGCGCCTGGGTGAAATCATCTCCGGCACCGTGAAAAAAGTCACCCGCGACAACGTGATCGTCGACCTGGGTAACAACGCTGAAGCGTTGCTGGCCCGCGAAGACATCATTTCTCGCGAAACTTTCCGGGTTGGCGTGCGTTTGCGTGCGCTGCTCAAGGAAATCCGCACCGAGAACCGCGGCCCTCAGTTGATCCTGTCGCGTACCGCGCCGGAAATGCTGATCGAGTTGTTCCGCATCGAAGTGCCGGAAATTGCCGAAGGCCTGATCGAAGTCATGGCTGCGTCCCGCGATCCGGGTTCGCGCGCCAAGATCGCGGTCCGCTCCAAGGACAAACGCATCGACCCGCAAGGTGCTTGCATTGGTATGCGCGGTTCGCGCGTCCAGGCAGTGTCGGGCGAATTGGGCGGTGAGCGTGTGGACATCGTCCTGTGGGACGATAACCCGGCGCAGTTTGTGATCAACGCAATGTCGCCAGCTGAAGTGGCGGCAATTATCGTTGACGAGGATGCCCATGCAATGGACATCGCCGTTGGCGCAGACAATCTGGCTCAGGCCATCGGTCGCGGTGGTCAGAACGTACGTTTGGCCAGCCAGTTGACCGGCTGGACCCTGAACGTGATGACCGAATCGGACATCCAGGCTAAGCAGCAAGCAGAAACCGGTGACATCCTGCGCAACTTCATCGACGAGCTGGAAGTCGACGAAGACCTGGCACAGGTGCTGGTAGATGAAGGCTTTACCAGCCTGGAAGAGATTGCCTACGTACCGTTGGAAGAAATGCTCAACATCGACGGCTTTGACGAAGACACCGTCAACGAGCTTCGCGCTCGGGCCAAGGATCGTTTGTTGACTAAAGCCATCGCTACTGAGGAAAAGCTGGCAGACGCCCATCCGGCCGAAGACCTGCTCTCGCTTGAGGGTATGGACAAGGATTTGGCGATGGAACTGGCGGTGCGCGGCGTAATTACCCGCGAAGACCTGGCCGAGCAGTCTATTGACGACCTGCTCGACATCGACGGCATTGACGATGATCGTGCCGGCAAGTTGATCATGGCCGCCCGAGCCCATTGGTTCGAGTAATTAGGCGCGGCCTGAGGAGAGAAGTGCATGACGCAAGTCACGGTGAAACAACTGGCCGATGAGGTCAAAACACCGGTAGAGCGCCTGTTGCAGCAGATGCGTGAGGCAGGTCTGCCGCACACCGCCGCCGACGAAGGTGTGAGCGATAGTGAGAAGCAGTCTTTGCTGACTCACTTGAAGAGCAGCCACAAGGCGAAAGTGGAAGAACCGCGCAAGATTACATTGCAGCGCAAAACCACCAGCACCCTGCGTGTTGCTGGTAGCAAGAGCATCAGCGTTGAAGTACGCAAGAAGAAAGTCTTCGTACAGCGCAGCCCGGAAGAAATCGAAGCCGAGCGCAAACGCGACCTGGAAGAACGTCGCGCAGTAGAAAATGCTGCTCGTCAGAAGGCTGAAGAAGAAGCCAAGCGTCGCGCCGAAGAAGAAGCGCGTCGCCAGCCTGCTGCTGCGCAACCTGCTAACACTGACGCAGTTGCCGCGCCTAGCGCGCCTGTAGAAGCTGTTCGTGAGGCCGCTCCGGTTGCCGCCGCGCCTGTTCCTGCAGCCGACGCTCGCAAACGCGAAGAACCTCGTCGTCCGGACAAACCACGTGCCGACGATAACAATCGTCGTGGCAGTGGCGATGGTGAGCGCAAAAACGCTCCACATCGTGCTTCGGTCAAAGAGAAGGCGCCAGCGCCACGCGTTGCTCCACGTACTACCGACGAAGAAAGCGACAGCTTCCGTCGCGGTGGTCGCGGCAAGGCCAAGCTGAAAAAACGCAACGCCCACGGTTTCCAGAGCCCAACCGGCCCTGTCGTGCGTGATGTGCAGATCGGCGAGACCATCACTGTTGGCGACCTCGCCAATCAGATGTCGGTCAAGGCTGCTGAAATCATCAAGTTCATGTTCAAACTGGGTACCCCAGCGACCATCAACCAGGTACTGGATCAGGAAACTGCCCAACTGGTTGCTGAAGAGCTGGGCCACAAAGTGACCCTGGTCAGCGACACCGCCCTGGAAGATTCCCTGGCCGAGTCCCTGAAGTTTGAAGGCGAGACCTTCTCCCGTGCGCCAGTCGTGACCGTAATGGGCCACGTTGACCATGGTAAGACTTCGCTGCTCGACTATATCCGTCGTGCCAAGGTAGCTGCAGGCGAAGCCGGCGGCATCACCCAGCACATCGGTGCATACCACGTTGAAACCGAACGCGGCATGGTCACCTTCCTCGACACCCCTGGTCACGCCGCGTTTACCGCAATGCGTGCCCGTGGTGCCAAGGCGACTGACATCGTGATCCTGGTAGTTGCAGCGGACGACGGCGTAATGCCGCAGACCATTGAAGCTGTCCAGCACGCCAAGGCCGCTGGTGTTCCACTGGTTGTTGCAGTGAACAAAATCGACAAGCCGGGCGCCGATCTCGATCGCATCCGTAGCGAGCTGTCGGTTCACGGCGTGACTTCTGAAGAGTGGGGCGGTGATACGCCATTCGTTTCGGTTTCGGCGAAAGTCGGTACCGGTGTAGACGAACTGCTCGAAGCTGTTCTGCTGCAAGCCGAAGTTCTCGAACTGAAAGCAACTCCATCGGCCCCGGGTCGTGGTGTTGTGGTTGAATCGCGTCTCGACAAAGGTCGTGGCCCGGTTGCAACCGTTCTGGTTCAAGACGGTACCCTGCGCCAAGGCGACATGGTCCTGGTCGGTTCGAACTACGGCCGTGTACGTGCCATGCTCGACGAGAACGGCAAGCCAATCAAGGAAGCCGGTCCTTCCATCCCTGTCGAGATCCTCGGCCTGGACGGTACCCCGGACGCTGGCGACGAGATGAGCGTGCTGTCGGACGAGAAGAAAGCCCGTGAAGTGGCTCTGTTCCGTCAAGGCAAGTTCCGCGAAGTCAAGCTGGCCCGTGCTCACGCCGGCAAGCTGGAAAACATCTTCGAGAACATGGGCCAGGCAGAGAAGAAGACGCTTAACATCGTCCTCAAATCTGACGTTCGTGGTTCCCTCGAAGCGTTGAACGGCGCCTTGAATGGCCTGGGTAACGACGAAGTGCAAGTGCGTGTTGTCGGTGGCGGTGTCGGTGGTATCACCGAATCCGACGCCAACCTGGCACTGGCTTCCAACGCTGTACTGTTCGGCTTCAACGTGCGTGCCGATGCTGGCGCACGGAAGATCGTCGAGCAGGAAGGCCTGGACATGCGTTACTACAACGTCATCTACGACATTATCGAAGACGTCAAGAAAGCCCTCACCGGCATGCTTGGCAGCGACGTCCGGGAGAACATCCTGGGTGTGGCCGAGGTGCGTGACGTGTTCCGCTCGCCGAAATTCGGCGCGATCGCCGGTTGCATGGTTATCGAAGGTGTTGTGCACCGTAACCGTCCAATCCGTGTGCTGCGTGAAGACATCGTTATCTTCGAAGGCGAGCTGGAATCCCTGCGCCGCTTCAAGGATGACGCTTCCGAAGTACGTGCCGGCATGGAATGCGGTATCGGCGTCAAGAGCTACAACGACGTCAAAGCGGGTGACAAGATCGAAGTCTACGAGAAGGTTCAGGTTGCTCGCAGCCTCTAACTCGCGCACTTCAAGGGCCACGCGGCGCCCTGGCATGCAAATGCCTGGCGCCGTGTTCGGACTCTAAACGCAACGCCCGGTCTGGCTTTTGTCAGGCCGGGCGTTTGCCGCTTTCAGACCCCACGGGTTTCACCGTGTGGCAGTAACAGGTAACAAGACATGGCAAAAGAATACAGCCGTACCCAACGTATCGGCGATCAGATGCAGCGTGAGCTGGCACAGCTGATCCGTCGTGAAGTAAAAGACCCACGTGTTGGCCTGGTCACCATCACCGCCGTTGAAGTCAGCCGTGACGTTGGTCACGCCAAGATCTTCATCACCGTGATGGGCCAGGACAGCAGCGAAGAAATCGCGCAAAGCATCAAGGTGCTCAACTCTGCCGCAGGCTTCCTGCGCATGCAGTTGGCCCGTGAGATGAAGCTGCGCAGCGTCCCTCAGTTGCACTTCCACTACGACGAAAGCGTCGTGCGTGGCGCGCACCTGTCGGCACTGATCGAGCGGGCCGTGGCTGAAGACAATCAGCACCCGGTATCCGCCACGCCTGAAGACGCCAAGGAGTAATCGGTGGCTCAGGTCAAACGTATCCGTCGTAACGTCAGCGGCATCATTCTGCTCGACAAGCCCATTGGCTTTACCTCCAATGCGGCGTTGCAGAAGGTCCGCTGGCTGCTCAATGCCGAGAAGGCAGGGCACACCGGCAGCCTCGACCCTTTGGCCACCGGCGTGTTGCCGTTGTGCTTTGGCGAGGCCACCAAGTTTTCGCAATACCTGCTCGATTCCGACAAGGGTTATGAAACCCTGATGCAACTGGGCAAGACCACCACCACGGCAGACGCCGAAGGTGATGTTTTGCAGGTTCGCGAAGTGACCGTTGGTCGTGCTGATATCGAGGCTGCCTTACCTGCTTTTCGTGGGCAAATCAGTCAGATACCGCCGATGTACTCGGCTCTCAAGCGTGATGGCCAGCCGCTTTACAAGCTGGCACGTGCAGGTGAAGTGGTGGAGCGCGAACCGCGTTCTGTTACTATTGCGCGCTTGGAATTGCTCGCCGCTGAAGGCGACACTGCCCGGTTGGCGGTGGACTGCAGCAAAGGCACCTATATCCGTACCCTTGTGGAAGATATCGGTGAGCAACTAGGCTGTGGCGCATACGTTGCAGAACTGCGACGCACCCAGGCAGGCCCTTTCACCCTGGCCCAGACGGTCACGCTGGAAGAGCTGGAAGCGGTACATGCCGAAGGCGGCAACGAAGCGGTTGATCGCTTCCTGATGCCATCGGACAGCGGTTTGCTGGATTGGCCATTGCTGCACTTCTCGGAGCACAGCGCGTTCTACTGGCTTAACGGCCAGCCAGTACGTGCACCGGATGCCCCGAAGTTCGGCATGGTGCGGGTACAAGATCACAACGGTCGCTTTATCGGTATCGGTGAAGTGAGCGAAGACGGGCGCATCGCGCCGCGTCGACTGATTCGGTCAGAATGACCGAACGAGGGTGGCTGTTAACAGGCACGGTCACTACTCATTTTTAGATACAGGGATTTGTCCCTGGCCTGTTGAAACCGCCCTTTGGGTGGTTTCCTGAAAAAAGGATTGCCTCATGGCTCTCGACGTTCAAGAAAAAGCTCAAATCGTAGCTGACTACCAGCAAGCTGTTGGTGACACTGGTTCGCCAGAAGTGCAAGTTGCACTGCTGACCCACAACATCAACAAGCTGCAAGGTCACTTCAAGGCCAACGGTAAAGATCACCACTCCCGTCGTGGTCTGATCCGGATGGTAAACCAGCGTCGTAAGCTGCTGGACTACCTGAAAGGCAAGGATCTGGGTCGTTATCAGGCTCTGATCGGTCGCCTGGGTCTGCGTCGCTAATAAGCGATTGCGCTAGAGGTTGGTTGGCTGTCGTGTGTCAGTGGGTTTCCCGCTGGCCCATGGCAGGCTTCCAGCCTCAAGTTTTATCTGGATACACGTTTTACCCTGGACAGGCGTTGGGCCGATTCCCGACATTGCCCAAGAATTTCGCAAGAAGACAAGTTCCCCAAGAGCCACAAAGAAGGTAGGACACCGTGAACCCGGTTATCAAAAAATTCCAGTTCGGTCAGTCGACCGTTACCCTCGAGACAGGCCGTATCGCCCGTCAAGCCTCCGGCGCAGTGCTGGTTACCGTTGACGACGACGTCACCGTATTGGTGACCGTTGTAGGCGCCAAGACCGCTGACCCAAGCAAAGGCTTCTTCCCTCTTTCCGTTCACTACCAGGAAAAGACTTACGCTGCCGGTAAGATCCCTGGTGGTTTCTTCAAGCGCGAAGGCCGTCCTTCCGAGAAAGAAACCCTGACTTCCCGACTGATCGACCGTCCGATCCGTCCGCTGTTCCCTGAAGGCTTCATGAACGAAGTGCAGGTTGTCTGCACCGTCGTTTCCACCAGCAAGAAGACCGATCCGGACGTCGCTGCGATGATCGGTACCTCGGCTGCCCTGGCCATCTCCGGCATTCCTTTCGATGGCCCGATCGGCGCTGCCCGTGTTGCGTTCCACGAAAGCACCGGCTACCTGCTGAACCCGACTTACGAACAACAGAAAGCTTCGAGCCTGGACATGGTCGTTGCCGGTACTTCGGAAGCCGTTCTGATGGTTGAATCGGAAGCCAAAGAGCTGACCGAAGACCAGATGCTGGGCGCAGTACTGTTTGCTCACGACGAGTTCCAGGTCGTGATCAACGCGGTTAAAGAACTGGCCGCTGAAGCTGCCAAGCCAACCTGGACCTGGGCTCCTCAGCCAGAAGCCACCGCACTGCTGGGCGCTATCCGCTCCGAGTTCGGCACCGCTATCTCCGACGCCTACACCATCACCATCAAGGCCGACCGTTACGCTCGCCTGGGTGAGTTGAAGGACCAGGTTGTTGCCAAGCTGTCCGGTGAAGAAGGCCAGCCTTCTTCCAGCGAAGTCAAAGCAGCCTTCGGCGAAATCGAATACCGCACCGTTCGCGAAAACATCGTTAACGGCAAGCCACGTATCGACGGCCGTGACACTCGCACCGTACGTCCGCTGAACATCGAAGTCGGCGTTCTGCCAAAAACCCACGGTTCGGCCCTGTTCACCCGTGGTGAAACCCAGGCTCTGGTAGTCGCGACGCTGGGTACTGCCCGTGACGCACAGCTGCTGGACACCCTGGAAGGCGAGAAAAAAGACCCGTTCATGCTGCACTACAACTTCCCTCCGTTCTCGGTAGGTGAGTGTGGCCGCATGGGTGGCGCTGGTCGTCGTGAAATCGGTCACGGCCGTCTGGCCCGTCGTTCGATTGCTGCGATGCTGCCTGCCGCTGACGTGTTCCCGTACACCATTCGTGTTGTGTCGGAAATCACCGAGTCCAACGGTTCCAGCTCCATGGCTTCGGTCTGCGGTGCTTCCCTGGCTCTGATGGACGCTGGCGTACCGATGAAGGCACCTGTTGCCGGTATCGCCATGGGTCTGGTTAAAGAAGGCGAGAAGTTCGCCATCCTGACCGACATCCTGGGTGACGAAGACCACCTCGGCGACATGGACTTCAAAGTAGCCGGTACCGCCAAAGGTGTTACCGCGCTGCAGATGGACATCAAGATCAAGGGCATCACCGAAGAAATCATGGAAATCGCTCTGGGCCAAGCCCTGGAAGCGCGCCTGAACATCCTCGGTCAGATGAACCAGATCATTGGTCAGTCCCGTACCGAACTGTCGGAAAATGCTCCGACCATGATCGCGATGAAAATCGACACCGACAAAATCCGTGATGTTATCGGTAAAGGCGGCGCGACCATTCGTGCGATCTGTGAAGAGACCAAGGCTTCGATCGACATCGAAGACGACGGCTCGATCAAGATCTTCGGCGAAACCAAGGAAGCGGCTGAAGCTGCACGTCAGCGCGTCCTGGGTATTACCGCTGAAGCCGAGATCGGCAAGATCTACGTCGGTAAGGTTGAGCGCATCGTCGACTTCGGCGCATTCGTCAACATCCTGCCTGGCAAGGACGGTCTGGTTCACATCTCCATGCTGAGCGATGCTCGCGTTGAGAAAGTGACCGACATCCTGAAAGAAGGCCAGGAAGTGGAAGTGCTGGTACTGGACGTGGACAACCGCGGCCGTATCAAGCTGTCCATCAAGGACGTAGCAGCAGCCAAGGCCTCGGGCGTTTAATCACCCCATCGCTGTAAGCTGAAAAAAGGACTCTTCGGAGTCCTTTTTTATGCCGGCGGGAAAGTGTCGCGAAATCAGGCGTTTAGCCAATCTCAAAAGCCGCAACTTGCATGCAGGCACGGTCGTCTTCATGCAAGTTGCACGATTTCGAAAATAGCATGTTTTCATAACATGTTGTTTTATAAGGATTTAATGGCTCGTCTGGAGTTGGCACACTGCCTGCAATATCCCTGTTAACGCTGCAGCATCAAGGTTTACGTACTGCAGACTTTTAATAAAACAGGAGTTACTCGTATGAAGAAGTTCGCTCTCGCTACTGCTACCGCTCTGACCCTGGCCATGGGTGCTAACGTAGCCTTTGCTCAGACTTCCCAAGCCCCAATGACGTTGGCGGCCGGTGAAGTCACCAAGGCTAAAGAGTCCACTTCGGATACCTGGATCACCACCAAAGTCAAAGCTGACCTGCTGACCGAGAAAGGTATTCCTGGGTCGGACATTAAGGTCGAAACCAACAAAGGTGTGGTTTCCCTGTCCTCGACAGTCGCTATCTCCGACGCGCAGAAAGCCACTGCTGTAGCAATCACCAAAAAAATCAAAGGCGTAACCGCAGTTTCGGCTGACGGCCTGATGGCTGGCGGCGCTACCAAGGCTGATAACGTCGACAAAACCAAAAGCGCAGCTGCTGGCGCCAAAGAGTCCACCTCGGACACTTGGATCACCACCAAAGTGAAAGCTGACCTGGTAACCGAGAAAGGCATTCCTGGCACCGACATCAAAGTCGAAACCAACAAAGGTGTAGTTTCCCTGTCTTCGACCGTAGCGGTCACTGAAGCGCAGAAAACCACCGCGGTGAACATCACCAAGAAAATCAAAGGCGTTAAAGCTGTATCGGCCGACGGCCTGAAAGCAGAGTAACGCTTAACGAATCGCCTGAGCTAGGCGGAGGCGGCCACGAGCGAGTTAGATATCCGCTCAATGCACCTCACAGGTTCATGCGACCGACCACACGGATGTGGTCATTACAGGCCCCGGCACTTGTGCCGGGGCCTGTTCTATTGTGGGTAGAAAAGTGGGGAGGTTAGCGAGGCTCTTGTGGCGAGGGGGCTTGTCCCCCGTTGGGCCGCGTAGCGGCCCCTTGGTATGACGACGGTGACCTGCCTGAATGACCGCGACGCCCTGATAGGGGCCGCTGCGCAGCCCAACGGGGGACAAGCCCCCTCGCCACAGGTGCTCAGCGGGCGCCGGGTTATTCGGCATCCAGATGCATCGGTGTCACCACCCGACCATCTTTCTCCGCCTGTCCAAGATTGGCGTCGATAAAGTAAACCCGATCATCTTCCAGCTGGCCTTTGTCCACCAGGTAGTCCTTGATCGCGCTGGCGCGGTCCTGGCCCAGTTGGCGCAGCAACACGTCGCTGCCACTCCAGAACTTGATCACACCGTCCCGCAGCTTGGCGGTGCGCTCGTCACTGCTCAGGTCTTTCCACTCGGCCGGTGGCTGTTGTTTCAGGCGGGTACGGTAGATGCCTTCCAGCAGCGGCGCCTTTTCCTTTTCCGGGACTTCAAGCAGTGACGCCTGGGCCGGGACCTTATCGCCACGGCGCTGGAGGATCTTGTAGTAGTTGTACTGGTATTCGCGTTCCAGCCGCTGTGCGGCCAACAGCGGACCGTCACTGCTGGCAGCGGCGGTGCCTTCGATCTCCAGGCGCAGGGCCGGGCGCTCCTTAAGGGCCTTGGCCAGGCTGTCCAGTGCCGACTGGGAATCCTTGCTCAGCTCGCTGGAACCTGCGACGAACGACACGTTGCCTAGGTCTTGTGCACCACCACCGCTAACCAACCCGCCAATGAACTTGAAGGGCGCTGTGGCCGCGCGTACCACCAGGTTACGCAGGGTCTGCCAGACAATCGGCATCACGCTGAATTGCGGGTTGTTCAAGTCGCCGGTCACCGGCAGTTCAATGGAGATCTTGCCGTCGGAATCCTTGAGCAGAGCAATCGCCAGGCGTATCGGCAGGTCCACGGCATCAGCACTGTCGACCCTCTCACCCAGTTGCAGCTGCTCGACCACCACCTTGTTCTCGGCCTTCAACTGGCCTTTGGTGATGACGTAATGCAGGTCAAGGTTGAGCCGGCCCTTGCGAATACGGAACCCGGCGAACTTGCCCGAGTAGGGCGTCAGGTTGGTCAGTTCGACACGTTTGAAGCTGGTGGCGATGTCCAGCGCAGCCATTGGGTCAAACGGGTTCACATTGCCCTTGATGGTCACCGGCGCATAACGGTCGACCTTGCCCTTGATGTCAACGCTCGCTGGCTTGGCCTGGCGACTGTCGATGGTGCCGATCTGGCCGTTGAGCTGTTGAATCGCCGTGGCGAAGTTCGGGGTCAGGCTGAAGTCGGCGAAGTTGGCCGAGCCGTCGTTGATCGCAATTTGACCAATATGAATGCCCAGGGGCTTTTCTTTGCCGGCCGCAGGTTTGGCCGCGGACTTGGTGCCGCTGTCGGCCGGCTGTGGAATCAGCAGGTCATCGATGTTGGTGGTGCGGTCATCGTTGATCATGAAGCGCGCATAGGGCTGCAGCAGGTTGACCTTGTCGATCGACAGGCTGTCGCCATGTTGATAATTCACGCCTTCCAGCACCAGGCGCTGCCACTTCAGGAAGTCGCGGGTCTTTAGGGTGTCCAGGGTGTGCAACTGATCGACCTGTGCCCGGCCAGTCACCTGGAACGCCAAAGGCTCGGTGCTTTTCAGGTTCACGTCGAGGTTGCTGCCGAGCATGCCGCTACGCAGTTCCAGGCGGATAAACGGGCTGATGTAGGACTGGGCGACGCGCAGGTCGATGTCCTTGGTATCCACTTTCAGCTTGGCGCTGACCGGGTTCAGGTTGACCTGGCCGGTCGCCTGGAGCTTGCCCTGTTTGCCTACGCCGGTATCCAGCTTGAGGGTAAACGGGCTTTGGTTGAGGCTGTCGAAATCCTGCAGGTCAAGGTTCAGCGGCCCCACTTCCAGAGCGACTGCCGGCTTGGCGGAACGGTCCGCCAGGTGCACTTGATAGTTGCGCAGTTGCACGTCCTTGAGCAGCACTTGCCATGGTTTGCTCGGCGCTGCCGGTGCGGGCTTTGGCGAGTCGGCGGTGGCGGGTGCGGTGGCAGGCTCGGCGGCGGGTGCCGGCTTGCTCGGTTGGCTGGCAAACAGTTTCTGCCAATCCAGTTGGCCGTCTGCTTCAAGGGCTGCCCAGGTTTCGAGCTTGTTGCTGCGGATCTTGCCGACAATTACCTGCTGCTTGGCCAGGTCGACAGTGGTGTCGCTGACTTCCAGCTTCTCAAGGCGGGCAAGTGGCCGGCCATCCGGGGCTTTGATCGCAAACGGCGCGACACTCAGGGCGACGTTGGTCAGGTTCAGCTCGGTTTCCTTGGCCAGGCTCAGCTTGTAGTCGGTGCTGAAATTGAGGATGCCGTCTTCCAGAACCAGCGGTAACGCGTCACGTACATAGGGCCACCAGACTTTCATCTTGCCGTCGGTAACCTTGAGTTTGCCCTCGGAGGCAATCGGGATGAGGCTGAAGTTACCGGTCCAATCGATCTGCCCGCCTTCAGGGCCGGCCGCAACCAGCGTCATATCAGCGTTGTCTTCGGGCAGCGTGCTGAGGTTTTTCAGCTCGAAATCCAGCTTGTCGTAGAGAAACTCGATCGGTTCGCTGGGGCGCAGATCCTGGAAGTGCACATAGCCGGCTGCCAGCTTGATGTTATCGATGCGTAGAGGGAACGGCTTGGCGTTGGGATCGGTGGGCGTAGGCTCGCTGGCTGGCAATTTGAACAGTTGCGCCAGGTTGAGTTGGCCGGACTTTTCGAACAACAACTCGGTCTTGGGCTTGTCGAGCTGTACGTCAGCCAGGTGCAGGGCGCGGGTCCATAGGCTGTCGATCTGCAGGTTGGCATAGAGGCGTTCAAAGCCCACTTGCTCCTTGCCAGGCTCACCGATATTCAGGCCCCACACGGTCAATTCGAGGCTGAACGGGTTGAGCTCGATACGCTCGATGCGCGCTGGCACGGTGGCGTAATTGGCCAACTGTTGGTTGGCTACGCGAAGGGCGATGCCGGGGAGAATAAGGAAGCCCAGCAAACTGTACAGAGCAAGGGCGGTCAGCAAGGCGCCAGCGGCGCGAATCAATCCTTTGGGCATATGTGACGCCATCTATGTCAATCAAGAGTGCCTTGGAGTATGGCACGGGTTTACGGTTCCGAAGCAACGGTCCTTTATTCCTGCGGCCAGGCTCTTTTGGGACAGATCTTACAGCTGCAAGATCAGCGTCTTCAGCGGGGGCTGCTGGTCTTGCGACGGGAAGTCCGCGCCTGGGTTCATGATCTGCCAGTCACGTACCGGGCGCCCGGCCTTTTCGGCGCAGCGCAGGACCTGGTCGCGCCAGTCGTCCATGCTGACTTTTGCCAGGTTGTTGCAGCAGATCAGCACGCCGTTGTCGGCGGTGGCCAGCAGTGCCGGCTTGAGCAGGCTCTGATAGTCGCGCAGCAGGTCGACGGTGCCGAAGGCGCTCTTGGCCCAGGCCGGAGGGTCGAGCAGTACCAGGTCGTATTGGCGTTGCTCCAGGCGTGGATAACTCGGCAGTTTCTGGCCGCGACGCTGGCTGATGGGCAGGCCGGCCAGTTGGCGGATTGCCGGGAAGTAGTCGGACTGCACGAATTCCATCGTCGGCAATTGCGGATTGAGCTGGCCGTTTTCGCGACCGACCGCGAGATTGCCTTCGGCAAAGTCCAGGTTGCACACCTCACGGGCGCCACCGGCAGCCGCGCTCAGGCCTACGCCACAGGTGTAGGCAAACAGGTTCAGCACGCTTTTACCGGCGCTGTGTGCCTTGACCCAGCCGCGGGTGTTGCGCAGGTCGAGGAACAGCAGCGGGTCTTGCCCTGCATGGCGGCCGCGCACGCGGTAGTTGAGGTCCCATTCGTGGCCGATCAAGTCTTCCAGGGCCGCAGGTTCTGCGCGGTACACCGTGTCTTCACGGTCGATGCGCGAGTTGCCCCGGGAGCGGTCGTTGTAGACCAGCAGCAGTTCCAGCCCCAGGTACTGGTTGATCGCCTGGTGCAGTTGCAGCAGGTCGTCGCTTTCCAGCGACTGGTGAAAGCTTTGCACCAGCAGTTGCGGGCCGTAGCGGTCGATCGTCAGGCCGCCGGCGCCTTCCTGGCTGCCGTGGAACAGGCGATAGCAATCGGTGCCTTGGGCATGCAGCTCAGCGAGCAGGTCTTGGCGATGATCGAGGGCGGCGCGCAGCGCCTGATTCAAGGAAGACATGTTGCGCGCCTTGCAGAGTAATGGGGGCGCGGGAGTTTAACAGTTATGGCTCCAGCAGGCCCATTCGCCTGTGGGCCCGTTGCACCGAACCGTTGCGCATGGCCCAGCGTAGCATTGGCGCGCTGCGCTTGACCCCGGCGCGAATCATCTGGCGTTGCAGCGAGCTTTGCTTCTGCCCGAGCATGTCGCTGGCCCAGTCCGGCAGCAGGTCGATGCCGGCCTGCATCATCAGCGAGCCAAACGGCTTGGCCAAGGTGCTGGGGGACGGCGCGTTCAGCAGCAGACGCAGCACTTCGTGGCTGCGGTCGTCACACAGCAGTTGCGGGCGAATGCGCTCAAGGTAGTCGGAAATTTCCTGACGTGAGCGCGGCACATGGCGCGCACCCAGTTGCTCAGCTACCAGGGCGATTTCGCTGTAGTACCGGTCTTGATCCCTGGGGGATAGTTCCGGGTTGCAATACCGCAGGTGGGCCGCCAGAAAGTTACTGACCTCCGCCACATGCACCCACGTCAGCAATTCCGGATCGCTGGCCGCATACGGTCGACCATCAGGCGCATGCCCCACCACTTGCAGGTGAATGGTGCGCACTTTCTCGATCAGCCATTCGGCGTCGCGGCGCGAACCAAACGTGGTCCCGGAAATAAATTGCGAGGTACGACGTAGCCGTCCCAGCATGTCTTGCCGAAAGTTCGAATGGCCCCACACGCCGGCCAGGGCCAGCGGGTGCAACGCCTGCAACATCAGCGCGCTGATGCCACCAATCAACATGCTGCTGAAGTCGCCATGGACCTTCCAGCTCACCGAGTTCGGGCCAAAGAGACCTGGATCGCCCTTGGGGTTTTCCAGGTCGAGTTGGCCGAGCGACAAGCCGGTCAGGCTCATCAGCTGGTTTTCGATGCGGCTGCGAATGAATTCCATGGGTTCCTATCGGTTGAGGCGTTTGTCGATCAGGCCATCCACCACGCTCGGGTCGGCCAGGGTGGAGGTATCTCCCAGGCTGTCCAGTTCGTTGCAGGCAATCTTGCGCAAAATCCGCCGCATGATCTTGCCTGAGCGGGTTTTCGGCAAGGCCGGTGCCCATTGAATCAGTTCGGGCTTGGCGAAGCTGCCGATTTCCTTGCTCACCAGGTCCAGCAGGTGCTTTTTCAGCGCGTCGTCGGGCTCGACGCCATTCATGGGCGTGACGAAGGCATAGATGCCCTGGCCTTTGACGTCGTGGGGATAACCCACCACGGCGGCTTCGGCGACCTGATCATGCAGCACCAGGGCGCTTTCCACCTCGGCGGTGCCGATACGATGCCCGGACACGTTGATCACATCATCGATACGCCCGGTGATCCAGTAATCGCCGTCCTCGTCCCGCCGGGCCCCGTCGCCGGTGAAGTAGTAGCCGGGGTAGGGTTTGAAATAGGTGTCGATCATCCGCTGCGGGTCGCCGTACACGCTGCGAATCTGCCCCGGCCAGCTGGATTTGATTGCCAGCACGCCACTGCCTGCGCCGCTGATTTCCTTGCCTTGCTCATCAAGCAGCACCGGCACTACGCCAAACATCGGCTGGGTAGCGCAGCCGGGTTTGATGCGCTGGGCGCTGACCAGCGGGCTGAGCATGATGCCGCCGGTTTCGGTCTGCCACCAGGTGTCGACAATCGGGCAGCGTTGTTCGCCGACCGCGTTGAAGTACCAGTCCCAGGCCTCCGGGTTGATCGGTTCGCCGACACTGCCCAGCAGGCGCAGGCTGGCTCGGGAGGTATTTTCCAGTGGGCCGTGGCCTTCACGCATCAGTGCGCGCAAGGCGGTAGGCGCGGTGTAGAAGATGTTGACCTTGTGTTTGTCGATCACCTGCCAGAAGCGCGAGCTGTCCGGATAGCTAGGCACGCCCTCGAACATCAGCGATGTGGCGCCATTGGCCAGCGGCCCGTAGACGATATAACTGTGGCCGGTGACCCAGCCGACATCAGCGGTGCACCAGAATACTTCGCCGTCGCGGTAGTCGAGGACGTACTTGAACGTCATCGCAGCCTGCAACAGGTAGCCGCCGGTGGTGTGGAGCACACCTTTGGGTTTGCCGGTGCTGCCGGAGGTATAGAGGATAAACAGCGGGTCTTCCGCCTCCATCGGCTCGGGCGGGCAGTCGTCGCTGGCCACATCCAGGGCCTGTTGATACTTGAGGTCGCGGCCTTCGGTCCAATTGACCGCCGCGCCGGTGCGCTGCACCACCAGCACTGTGCTGACGTCCGGGCAACTGGCCAGGGCCTTGTCGACATTCTGTTTCAGCGCCACAGGCTTGCCACCGCGCACGCCTTCATCGGCGGTGATCACCGTGCGGCAGTCGGCGTCGAGAATACGGTCGCGCAGGGCGTCCGGCGAGAAACCACCAAACACCACCGAATGCACCGCGCCGATCCGCGTACAGGCGAGCATCGCGTAGGCCGCCTCGGGAATCATCGGCATGTAGATACACACCCGGTCGCCTTTCTTTACGCCACGGCTTTTCAGCACGTTGGCCAGGCGGCTGACGTTTTGGTGGAGTTGGCGGTAGGTGATTTTGGAAGACTTTGCAGGATCATCGCCTTCCCAGATGAAGGCCGGCTGGTCGGCACGTTGCGCCAGGTGGCGGTCGATGCAGTTGTAGCTGACGTTCAGTTGGCCGCCGGCAAACCATTGGGCGGCGCCGGTCTTGATGTCGGATTTCTGAACGGTTTGCCAAGGCGTGGACCAGTCGAGAAAGCGCTTGGCTTGCTCGGCCCAAAAGGTATCGGGTTGTTCGACGGATTGGCGGTAGAGGCGCTGGTAGTCCTCTTGACTGAGTTGCGCAGCCCGGCGGACGGCATCGGCGGTGGGGAACGTGCTGATATCGAACATGAGGGATCCTTATTCTTGTTTTTGCGACAAGCAATAAAGATGCACCCTGTGGCAGGCGGGTTCAAGGCCAACGTCCAAACGGACGTTGGCCTTGCAGGCATTACATCAACCGCGGTGACGACCGCGGAAGTAGTTGATCAACCCTTGGGTGGACGCATCGTCCGCCGGCTGCTCTTCAGTGCCGGTCAGGCGGTTGTAGACGCCTTTGCCCAGCTCCTTGCCCAACTCCACGCCCCATTGGTCGAAGGCGTTGATGCCCCAGATGACGCTCTGCACGAACACTTTGTGTTCATACATGGCCACCAGCGCGCCGAGGCGGCGAGGGCTGATGCGTTCAACCACAATGGTGTTGCTCGGACGGTTGCCCGGGATCACCTTGTGCGGTGCCAGCTTCTGCACTTCGGCCTCGTCCATCCCTTTGTCGCGCAGCTCGGCTTCGGCTTCGCTACGGGTTTTGCCGAGCATCAGTGCCTGGCTCTGGGACAGGCAGTTGGCGTACAGCCACTGATGGTGGTCGGAGACCGGGTTGAAGCTGACGATCGGCACGATGAAGTCGGCCGGGATCAGCTGGGTGCCTTGGTGCAGCAACTGGTGGTAAGCATGCTGACCGTTGCAGCCTACGCCGCCCCAGATAACCGGGCCGGTGTCGGTGGAAACCGGCGTACCGTCCTGGCGCACGCTCTTGCCGTTGGATTCCATATCCAGCTGTTGCAAGTGCTTGGTGATGTTACGCAGGTAGTGGTCGTACGGCAGGATCGCGTGGCTCTGCGCGCCCCAGAAGTTGCCGTACCACACGCCCAACAGGCCCAGTAGTACGGGCATGTTCGCTTCGAACGGCGCGGTTTGGAAGTGCTGGTCCATGGTGTAGGCACCGGACAGCAGTTCCTTGAAGTTGGACATGCCGATGGCCAGCGCGATCGGCAGGCCGATGGCCGACCACAACGAGTAACGACCGCCAACCCAGTCCCACATCGGGAAGATGTTTTCTTCGCGAATACCGAAGGCCACGGCGGCGGCGTTGTTGCTCGAAACGGCGATGAAGTGGCGATACAGCTCGGCTTCCGAGCCACCCTGGGCCAGGTACCAGGCACGTGCGGCCTGGGCGTTTTTCAGGGTTTCGAGGGTGTTGAAGGATTTCGACGAGACGATGAACAGCGTGGTCTCGGCGCGCAGCTTCATGGTCAGCTCGTGGAACTCGCTGCCGTCGATGTTCGCCAGGTAATGGCAGCGCACGCCTTTGTGGGCGTAGGACAACAGCGCTTCAGACACCAGCTCCGGACCGAGGAACGAGCCACCGATGCCGATGTTCACCACGTCGGTGATCGGCTTTTCGGTGTAGCCACGCCACAGGCCGTCGTGGATGCGGCCGACCAGGTCAGTGATCTGGTTCAGCACCTTGTGCACGTCCGGCATGATGTTCACGCCGTTGACCGACAGCTTGTCGCCGACCGGGCGACGCAGCGCGGTGTGCAGCGCCGGGCGACCTTCGGAAGAGTTGACCGGCTCGCCGTTGAACAGCGACTTGATCGCGCCCTGAAGGTCGACTTCCTTGGCCAGGCCTACCAGCAGGTCGCGGGTTTCGCTGGTGATCAGGTTTTTCGAGTAATCGAGGAAAAGTCCGCAGCTGCTCAAGGTGAACTGGGTAAAGCGCTGGGGATCGGCATTAAAGGCTTCGCGCATGCTGAAATCCTGCATGGCTTGGCGATGTTGATTGAGCGCTTGCCAGGCGGGCAGAGCGGTAACGTCATGAGGGGTGCGGTAGTACGCCATCGCTGCGGGTTTCCTTTTTATTGCTGGGACTGCTTGTAGGACACTTCAAAGCCGGGAATGTGCTGTCTTTGTGAAGATGACAGGCTCCGGTCGACGCCAACGAATAGCGTAGGGCGAATACATTAAACCTAGCGTGTCGATCTGTCTTGGCTTTGTCTGCGCTGTGGCCGGTACTTTTTTATACCGGCCGATCAGGCAGTGCAACAGGAGGGGTGTGCCGCGGGGTCAGTTCAGCTGCAAATGCAGGTTGTCGATCAGCCGGGTGGCGCCCAGGTAGGCGGCGACCAGGATCACCAGATCCTTGTCTTCAGCGGTGGCCGGACGCAGGTGCAGGCCCTGGCGGACCTCCAGGTAATCCATGCGAAAGCCCGCGGCTTCAATCTGCTGGACCTGTGCCGCGCGCAGTTTGGCGAAATCGCGGTCGCCCGCTTCAATGGCGGCAGCCATCTGGCTGAGGCTGCGGTACAGCACCGGTGCGATCTCGCGCTGCTCTTCGGTGAGGTAACCGTTGCGCGACGACAGCGCGAGGCCATCGTCGGCGCGAACGGTCGGCTCGCCGATAATCTGGATCGGCATGTTCAGGTCATGGACCATGGCGCGAATGACTGCCAGTTGCTGGTAGTCCTTCTGGCCAAAGATCGCCAGGTCTGGCTGGACCATGTTGAACAGCTTGCTGACCACCGTGGCCACACCTTCAAAATGCCCGGGACGGCTGGCGCCGCACAGGCCTTCGGACAGTTGTGGCACGCTGACGCGCGTCTGGCCGGCCATGCCGTCGGGGTACATCTCGTCGACGGTCGGGGCGAACAGCAGGTTGCAACCGGCTTGCAGGAGTTTCTCCTGGTCGGCGGCCAAGGTGCGCGGGTACTTGTCCAGGTCTTCGCCGGCGCCGAATTGCAGCGGGTTGACGAAAATGCTCGCGACCACGAAGTCCGCTTGTTGCGCAGCCTTGGTCACCAGCGTGGCATGGCCGCTGTGCAGGTTGCCCATGGTGGGCACGAAGCCGATGCGTTTGCCCGCGCTGCGGGCATGGGCGACGGCGGCGCGCAGTTCGCGCACGGTCTTGACGGTGTTCATGCAGAGAATCCGTGTTCAGCGGCTGGGAAGGTAACGGCTTTGACTTCGCTGACGTAGGCGGCGAGGGCCGATTGAATGCTGTCCTGGCCAGCCATGAAGTTCTTCACGAACTTGGGTACGCGACCGGTCAGGGACAGGCCCAGCATGTCGTGCAGCACCAATACCTGGCCGTCGGTGCCGGAACCTGCGCCGATACCAATCACCGGGATTTTGACGGCCTGGGTGATTTCCGCTGCCAATTCGCTTGGCACGCACTCCAGCAAAATCATGCACGCACCGGCCTGCTCCAGGGCGATGGCATCGGCCCGCATCTGACGCGCCTGGGCTTCGCCGCGGCCTTGCACCTTGTAGCCGCCGAGGATATTCACCGACTGGGGCGTGAGGCCCATGTGCGCGCAAACCGGCACACCACGTTCAGCCAGCAGGCGAATCGACTCCGCAAGCCACGCGGCACCTTCAACCTTGACCATGTGTGCACCGGCACGCATCAGTTGAGCGCTGTTGGTCAGGGTCTGTTCGATGGTGGCGTCTGCCATGAAGGGCAGGTCGGCGACGATGAAGGCGCCCTCGTTGCCACGTTTGACGCAGGCTGTGTGGTAAGCGATTTCGTCGTTGGTGACCGGCAGGGTGCTGTCATGCCCTTGTAGAACCATACCCAGGGAGTCCCCCACCAACAACACTTCAACTCCTGCCTGGCAGCTGGCCTGGGCAAAAGTGGCGTCGTAGCAGGTCAGCATGGTGATCTTTTCACCTTTGAGTTTGAGGCTCTGCAAGGTGCTCAGGGTAACGTTTGGCATGAAAAGGGTCCTCATTCAGGCGCTTGGAAACAGCGAGTAACGCGCGTGAGTCTTCGTTTATACAGGCGCACTTTCTTAAGGATCAGTGCTTATAAGGCCTGGATTGCGCCCTTTAGCGCCGGGTAGGCGGCAGCGGGACGCCTATAGTCGTGAGGAGGACTCTGGAAGTCAATTGGATGTGTTACCGCATTGTTACGCGAGGGGTGTTACCGCTGTTACTGATGCGATTCAGCAGTAAATGATGCGTAGGAGCGAGCTTGCTCGCGAGGGTCGTTAACGATGATGCGGGAAGCCTGACACCCAGCGGTGTTCTCAGGTTTTTCGCGAGCAAGCTCGCTCCTACAGGTGTGAAGGCAGGCGTTCCAGGCCGGCAAACGGGCAGGCGTCCAACAGGTCGCTGAGCAGGCGGCCATCGGCGAGTTGCAGGCTGGCGGGGGCCAGTTCTGCCAATGGGTAAAGCACGAATGCACGCAGATGCATTTGATAGTGCGGCACCTTCAGGCGCGGCTCGTCGATAAGCCGGTCGCCAAAGATCAGGATATCCAGGTCCAGGGTGCGCGGGCCCCAGCGCTCGAGGCGCTCGCGGCCCTGGTCATTCTCGATGGCTTGCAGGGCATCAAGCATTTCCAGAGGCGCAAGCGCGCTGTCCAGGGCCGCGACCGCATTGGTGTAGCGCGGCTGGCCCGGGAGCAGGGAATCACTTTGATAGAAGGCGGAGACGCCCGCCAGCGTAGTGCTCGGCAATTGCGCCAAGGCCGCGATGGCATAGCGCAATTGTTGTTCAGGGGCCGCCAGGTTGCTGCCCATGCCGATGTAGATACGTTCCACGGGCTTACTCGCCAGACACGCTCGAGGCGTCGCCAGCGCTGCGTTTGCGCTTGCTGCCACTGCTGCGGCGACGTTTTTTCGGGCCATCGCCGGTGGCTTCGCCTTTGCTGCTGAGTTCTTTGATCATCTCGCGGCGCTGGCTGTCGTTGGCGTCCTGGTAGTCGGTCCACCATTCACCCAGGCCGTCGGTCTGCTCGCCGGCGCTTTCACGCAACAGCAGGAAGTCGTAGCCGGCACGGAAGCGCGGGTTGTCCAGCAACAGGTCGGCACGTTTACCGCTGCGCCGTGGCAGGCGCTCCTGCATGTCCCAGATCTCGCGGATCGGCATGGTGAAGCGTTTCGGGATGGCGATGCGTTGGCATTGTTCGGCGATCAGCTCATGAGCCGCTTCCTGCATGGCCGGAATTGCAGGCATGCCGCGATCCTGCAAGCGCATCACGCGCTTCGGCAGCGCAGGCCACAACAGGGCGGCAAACAGGAACGCCGGAGTGACCGGTTTGTTCTGCTTGATGCGCAGGTCGGTGTTGATCAAGGCTTCGCTGATCAGCGTGTGGGTGTAGGTCGGGTTGTACTCCAGTGCCTCGGCGCTGGCCGGGAACAATGGGTCGAACAGCTGCAGGTCTACGAGCATTTCGAACGTGTCGGCGGCATAGCCGGAGAGGAACAGCTTGAGCACCTCTTCGAACAGCCTGGCCGAGGGGATTTCCCGCAACATCGGCGCCAGGTCGCGAATCGGCGCGGCCGTGTGCTTCTCGATGCCGAAGTTCAGCTTGGCCGCGAAACGTACGGCCCGCAGCATCCGCACCGGGTCTTCCTGGTAGCGTTGCGTCGGGTCGCCGATCAGGCGCAGCAGGTTGTTGCGAATGTCGTGCACGCCGTTGGCGTAATCGAGGATGCGCTCGCTGACGGGGTCGTAATACAAGGCATTGATGGTGAAGTCGCGGCGTTGCGCGTCTTCTTCCAGGGTGCCGTAGACGTTGTCCCGCAGGATGCGCCCGCTTTCATTGCGGGAAGACTGGTTAGTGTCTTCTTCTTCATCGTTTTGCGGGTGGTTGGCGCGGAAGGTCGCGACCTCGATGATCTCGCGACCAAAGTGGATATGCACCAACTTGAAGCGCCGCCCAATGATCCGCGCATTGCGGAATTCGGCACGCACTTGTTCCGGCGTGGCACTGGTGGCGACGTCGAAATCCTTGGGAGTGATGTTGAGCAACATGTCGCGCACGCAACCGCCAACCAGGTAAGCCTGGTAGCCGGCGTTCTGCAGGCGTTCGACGATGTTCACCGCATAACGGCTGAACTGGGCACGCTGCAACGAATGCTGGTTGGCATTAAGCACTTCAGGCGTGCTGCGGATGTGTTGCGTACGACGCAAGGGAGAACGGAATGACTGGAACAACTTCTTCAGCATGGGATGCACTGTTTGAAGGAATGTTCGGCCATAACGAAGAATGACCGCATGATGGGCGGGGATTCTAGCATTTAGTCAGGGGATGGTGTAGGAACTAGCTGCAAGGCTTGAGCCAGAAGCTTAAAAGAAGGGTGGCAGGTGCCAAATCGCGGAAACTACAAGGGGAGCCGAAGCTCCCCCAGAAGTAGTTGCGTGCTCTATTTTTATTATTGGTTTCGGGCTTCTTGTTTTTGTTGATCGCCCTCGCCATGAAGCTTCACCTTCATGACACTCCCAATCGGGAGCCAAGAGCAAACGGATTGCTTTGGTCGCTGTGTTGCTGATCTACGATCCAACCAGTTCAGGCTCTGCCTTAGGGCAGTTTTTGTTGTTCTCGGCCTGGTTGCGGGGCAAGCCCCAAATGCAACGCCTCTCCAAAAGAATCAGTTAGCTGCGCCTCCGCCGTGTTGTTTTTGTTATGCGTGAGTCGATTCGTCTTATTTTTATTGTCTTGTACATTTGCTTGTTATTGTTTTTGTACTAAGCATATAGCAGGGTGCGTGCCAACTTTTGCGAGGTCCAGCAAAATAAGGGGTTCGGAGCGCTTTCGGGTTTTTGAGGGCGAAAAAAAGCCGGGGCTTCGTTACCGTAAGCCCCGGCTTTTGTTACGTGAAAAATCAGCGGTAACAGTTTTTTCACATCTGAGGGTGTTACCTGTGGGGGCGCCCCCACTCAGCTTTCGCTGGCAACCCCGGTTTTGCGCCGTGGGATACCCAGGCGCTGGCGCCGTTCCCACAGGCATTTACGGCTGACGCCCAGTTTGCGCGCCAGTTCGGTCTCGGTCATATGGTCCTGATGCTCGAGGACGAAGTGCTGGAAGTAATCCTCCAGTGACAAATCTTCCGTCGGCTCGTGGCTGTTGTTACTGCCACCCTGCTGCGGCGGCAGGCCGATGAAGTCGTCGTCATCCAGGTCGCTGAGCTCGATATCGATCCCCAGCAACTCGGCGGAAATCTCCGGGCTCTCCGACAGAATCACCGCGCGTTCTACCGCGTTCTCCAGCTCCCGCACGTTACCCGGCCAGGAATAGTGACGGATTGCCTGCTCGGCATCGGCAGCAAACTTCAGGTCGGTACGGTTGATCCGCGCACTCTGGCGAGCCAGGAAGGCCGTGGCGATTTCGTTGACGTCGGCACCGCGCTCACGCAGGGCCGGCAGTTTGAGCGCGATCACGTGCAGGCGGTAATAAAGGTCTTCACGGAACTGGCCGATCTTGGCCAGGCTTTTCAGGTCTCGGTGCGTGGCCGCGATCAGCCGTACATCGACTTTCTGCGACTGTACCGAGCCGACGCGGCGGATTTCGCCTTCCTGGAGCACCCGTAGCAAACGTGCCTGAGCTTCCAGTGGTAGTTCGCCAATCTCGTCGAGGAACAGCGTGCCGCCATCGGCGGCCTCAACCAGACCTGCACGGCCAGCGCTGGCGCCGGTAAAGGCACCTTTCTCATGGCCGAACAATTCGGATTCGATCAAAGATTCGGGGATCGCCGCGCAGTTCACCGAAATCATCGGTGCCTTGGCGCGCTTGGACAGGTTGTGCAGGGCGCGGGCCACCAGTTCTTTACCGGTGCCGGATTCGCCCTGGATCAACACATTGGAGTCTGTTGGCGCCACTTTGCGGATCTTGCTGTACAGGTCCTGCATCGGTGGGCAAGAGCCGATAATGCCGATTTCGCCATTGCTGTTATCCACCCCGGGCTTTTCAGCGCCGTTGACGGCCTTGCCCGCTGCCGGGCGTTCAGCCGGTGTGCTGCTGGCGGATTGACGGTCACGCAGGATGCGCGCCACTGCCTGGAGCATTTCGTCGTGGTCGAAAGGCTTGGCGATGTAGTCCACCGCGCCCATCTTCATCGAGTCCACTGCCGAGCGCAGGCTGGCGTAGCTGGTCATGATCAGCACCGGAGTGCCTTGGCCGAGTTTGATCAACTCGGTGCCAGGGGCGCCCGGCAAACGTAGGTCACTGACGATCAGGTCGAACGTGGGAATGCTGAAACGCTCTTGGGCTTCCTGCACCGAGCCGGCTTCGCTGACCTGGTACTGATTACGTTCAAGCAGGCGACGCAAGGCAGAGCGGATAATGGTTTCGTCTTCGACGATCAAAATGTGCGGCATTGATTCAACTCTCTCGACGGTCTCAGTTCACAGCGGACGTCGCTTCGACATGACGCGGCAAGGTCACCCGAATACGGGTGCCGCGTTGGCTTTCGGTGTCAGCCGGGCTGTCGATGGTGATTTGTCCATAATGCTCTTCAACGATGGAATAGACCAGTGCAAGGCCCAGACCGGTACCTTCACCCGGATCCTTGGTGGTGAAGAAGGGTTCGAACAATCGATCCATGATGTTCTGTGGAATGCCGCTGCCCTCGTCCTCTACGATCAGGTCGACCGTGTGCTCGAAAGCCTCGCTCTTGACCCGTACCGCGCTGCCGGCCGGCGACGCGTCGCGGGCGTTGGACAGCAGGTTGATCAGCACTTGGGCCAGGCGTTGTGAGTCACCGTCGACCCAATGTTCCGGGTCGCACAGGTTAAAGAACTGTACTTCGAAATTGCGCCGGTTCAAGGCCAGCAGCCCAATGGCATCCTGGGCGACTTCGGCCAGGCACACCGCTTCGTCGTGATTCTGATGGGCACCCGCGTGGGCAAAGCTCATCAGCGACTGCACGATGCGCGAGACACGCTTGGTCTGCTCGAGAATCTGCCCGCTGAGTTCGATGATTTCGCCGTCTTCCTCGCGCTCTTCCCGCAGGTTTTGCGCCAGGCAGGCGATACCGGTGATCGGATTGCCGATTTCATGAGCCACACCCGCCGCCAAACGCCCGATGCTGGCCAGGCGCTCGGAGTGCACCAGTTTGTCTTCGAGCATCTGGGTGTCGGTCAGGTCTTCCACCAGCAGCACCAGGCCGCTGTTACCGGGTGCCAGAGGCTCGTCGATGGCGGCCTTGTGCAGGTTGAGCCAGCGGGTCTGGCCGTCCAGCGCCAGGTGTTGTTTGTGCAAGTGTTCGTCGGGCAGGTTGATGAAGCCCTGGAGCAGTTCTTTCCATGGGTCGCCAATGGTGTTCAGGCGCGAACCCACCACGCGCTGGGCGGCGATCCCGGTGAGTTCTTCCATGGCCTTGTTCCACATCAGGATCTCTTGATCCTTGGCCAGGGAGCAGACGCCCATCGGCAACTCCTGCAGTGTCTGGCGGTGATAGCGGCGCAGCGCGTCGAGTTCGGCGGCCAGGCCGGTGAGGCGCGAGTGGTAATCCTCCAGCCGGCTCTCGATGAAGTGGATGTCTTCGGTCACGTAGTTTTCGCCGCCGGCCTTGTAGGGCAGGAAGGTCTCAACCATGTCCTGGGACACACTCGGGCCCATCAAGCCGGAAAGGTTGGCCTCGATACGGTCACGCAGGCGACGCAAGGCGTAAGGCCGGCGTTCGTCGAATGGCAGGTAAAGGTCGCGCAGGGCCTGCTCGACTTCCTTTTGCGCAGCCTTGGCGCCCAGCGGCTTGGCCAGTTGCGTGGCGAACTCCTGGGGCGAGGCAGCGTGCAGTTCGCGGCGTTGCGGGCGGCGTACGTTGTCCACGGCGCAGGCTTCGGCGGCGCTGGTTTCTTCCGGGCTGGCGTTGGTGAACAGCGAGATCAGCGTGAACATCAGCACGTTGGCCGCCAGCGAAGCAATCGCCGCCATGTGCCAACTGGTGTCATCCAGCACGTAGATCATGTTCAGCAGCGGGATGTAGAAACCCTGCAGATTGCCCACCAAGGGCAGCAGCATGGTTACGGTCCACACCAGGATCCCGGCCAGCAGCCCGGCGATAAACCCACGGCGGTTAGCGGTCGGCCAGTACAGCACCGACAACACGCCCGGCAGGAACTGCAAAGTGGCGACGAAGGCGACGATGCCCAGGTTGGCCAGGTCCTGCTCGGCACCCAGCATCAGGTAGAAGCCATAGCCAGCCATGATGATTGCGACGATCAGGGCGCGGCGGGTCCATTTCAGCCAGCGGTAGATATTGCCTTCGGCTGGCGGCTGGTAGAGCGGCAGTACCAGGTGATTGAGCGCCATCCCCGACAGGGCCAGGGTACTGACGATGATCAGGCCGCTGGAGGCCGATAATCCGCCGACATAGGCCAGCAGGGCCAGTGATTTGCTGTTGGCGGCAATGCCGATGCCCAGCGTGAAGTATTCCGGATTGGTGGTGGCGCCAAGCTTCAGGCCCGCCCAGAGAATCAGCGGCACCGCCAGGCTCATCAGCAGCAGGAACAGCGGTAAGCCCCAGCTGGCGCTGACCAGTGAACGCGGGTTGAGGTTTTCGGTGAAGGTCATGTGGTACATGTGCGGCATCACGATGGCCGAGGCGAAGAACACCAGCAGCAGTGTGCGCCATGGGCCTTCCTGCAACGGCGTGTGCAGCGCGGCCAGGGCGGTCTGGTTTTGCAGCAGCCACAGTTCCAGCTGTTGCGGGCCGTCGAATACACCGTAGAGCGCATACAGGCCAACGCCGCCAATGGCGATCAGCTTGATCACCGACTCAAATGCGATCGCGAACACCAGGCCTTCATGCTTCTCACGGGTAGCGATATGCCGTGAGCCGAAGAAAATTGTGAACAGGGTGATCAGTGCACAGAAGCTCAATGCAACGCGGTGCTGCACCGGCTCGCGGGTGAGGATGCTGATGGAGTCGGCCACCGCCTGGATCTGCAACGCCAGCAACGGCAGCACGCCGATCAGCATGAAGATCGTGGTCAGCGCACCGGCCCAGGTGCTGCGAAAGCGGAACGCAAACAGGTCGGCGAGTGACGACAGCTGATAGGTGCGGGTGATTTTCAGGATCGGATACAACAGCACCGGCGCCAGCAAGAACGCCCCGGACACCCCGAGATAACTCGAAAGAAAGCCGTATCCATACTGATAGGCCAGGCCCACCGTGCCGTAAAACGCCCAGGCGCTGGCGTACACGCCCAGGGACAAGGTGTAGGTCAACGGATGGCGAATGATCGCCCGCGGAATCATTCCACGCTCACTGATCCAGGCTACCCCGAACAGCGCGGCCAGGTAGGCGGCGCTGATCAGCAGCATCTCGGTCAGGCTAAAGCTCATCGGCATCTTTTTGGCTCTGCAGGATGAAAGTCACGACGATCAGAATCAGCCAAAGCAGATAGGGCCGGTACCAGGCGCCTGTGGCGTCTATCCACCAATCCATGATGGCGGGAGAAAACAGGTAGATCCCGACGACCAACAGCAGGACCAATCGATAGATGTACATGTTGGCCCTTGATTGAAATTGCGGAAATATAACGATTTTTTGTATGAGCGATGGTAACGGATGGCTCGCAAGCTGCAAGCGCCTTCAGCGCAATTGCGCTTCGGCCAGTGTGAGTGTGCGCGGGATCTGCGTGGCGTCCCAGTGCGCAATGCCCCAATCCAGCAGTTCCCGTGGGCTGGCGTGGTTCAGTTCGTCGCCCGCTGGCTGGCCCAGGGCACGCAGTGCTCTTAACAGCAAAGGCGTGGCCTGGTCGGTGGCCAAGGGCGGTGAACGATAGGATTTGCCCAGCTTGTTACCGTCCGGCTGGATGATCAGGGGCACATGCAGGTAGCGCGGTTGGCGCAGGCCCAGCAGTTCTTGCAGATACAGCTGGCGCGGCGTGGAGTCGAGCAGGTCGGCGCCACGCACGATGTCGGTCACACCTTGCCAGGCGTCATCGAGGACCACCGCCAGTTGGTAGGCATACAGGCCGTCGCGACGGCGGATGATGAAATCGCCTACGTCGCGACCCAGATGCTGTCGGAATTCGCCTTGTACACGGTCGGTAAAGTGGTACTCCAGCTCCGGCACCCGCAGACGTATGGCGGCATCTTGCTGGTCATGCCCGGCATTGCGGCACAGGCCGGGATAAATCCCGTTGTAGGGTTCCAGTTGCTTGCGCGAACAGGTGCAGGCATAGGCCAGGCCGTGGTTGAACAGGCGGTTGAGCACTTCGGCGTACGCATCGTGCCGCTCGCTTTGTCGGACCAATTCCCCGTCCCATTCGAAGCCGTAGCTTTCAAGGGCATTGAGGATTGCGGCCTGGGCGCCGGGTTCTTCCCGTGGCGGATCGAGGTCTTCCATGCGCATCAGCCAGCGGCCTTGATTGGCGCGGGCGTCGAGGTAGGAGGCGAGGGCAGCGACCAGGGAGCCGAAGTGCAGGTGTCCGCTGGGCGTGGGGGCGAAACGCCCGATATAGGAGGAGGCTGTCATGGGCCGGATATTACTGGAAAACCAGCAAACGCCAGAAACAAAAATGGAGCGTTCGCACGCCCCATTTGTACAGCTCGGCGGTGATTACTTGCCGACCTGTTTTTCCTTGATTTCAGCCAAGGTCTTGCAGTCCACGCACAAGTCGGCGGTAGGACGCGCTTCCAGGCGGCGAATACCAATCTCGACGCCGCAGGACTCGCACCAGCCATACTCTTCGTCTTCGATGAGTTGCAGGGTTTTGTCGATTTTCTTGATCAGCTTGCGCTCGCGATCACGGGCGCGCAGTTCAAGGGCGAACTCTTCTTCCTGGCTGGCACGGTCTGCCGGGTCCGGGAAGTTGGCCGCTTCGTCCTTCATATGGTCAACGGTACGGTCAACCTCTTGCATCAAGTCCTGTTTCCACTGTTTCAGGATCTTGGAGAAGTGTTCGCGCATGGGCTTGCCCATGTATTCCTCACCCTTCGATTCGACGTAGGGTTGGAAGCCGCTGATGCTCTGTTGCTTTGCTTGGGTGGGCATGAATGGACCGCCTCTCACTCTTCTAATCCATTGCGCAGGATTGCAACATCACCGACACCTGCCGGCCCTGCGGCTGCAAGCGGGCGAACTTACCAGATAGATTCAGGGTGCGCCACTCCCGGTTGTCGAGGCACCTTCTCTTGAGGGTTGAAAACCGCCGCAGGCCCCAGCAGGGCGGGCTTGTACGGTCTCGAATGTTGATTTTAGCTGTTTTACAGGTAGTTGCTCGCCGTGCGTGCTACATGGCTTCGGGCAATAGAGCAGGTTTTGCGCGGCGGGTTGGGTAGAATCAGGGTTTGTCCTCACAGTTAAGGAAGGCTAATGGCTCAGCCCTACAGTGCGCGCAGTCGCGCTATCGAACCTTTCCATGTCATGGCGTTGCTGGCGCGGGCCAATGAATTGCAGGCCGCCGGTCACGACGTGATTCACCTGGAAATCGGCGAGCCGGACTTCACCACCGCCGAGCCCATCATCAAGGCCGGGCAGGCGGCGCTGGCCAATGGCAAGACCCGCTATACGGCGGCCCGCGGGCTGCCGGAGTTGCGTGAGGCTATCAGCGGTTTCTACCAGCAGCGCTACGGGCTGGATATTGACCCTGAGCGAATTTTGATCACCCCGGGTGGCTCAGGTGCCCTGCTGCTGGCGAGCAGTTTGCTGGTGGATCCCGGCAAGCACTGGCTGCTGGCAGACCCCGGTTACCCGTGCAACCGCCACTTCCTGCGCCTGGTGGAAGGCGCGGCGCAATTGGTCCCGGTCGGCCCCGACGTGCGTTATCAACTGACCGCCGACCTGGTGGCACGCCATTGGGATCAAGACAGTGTGGGCGCGCTGGTCGCTTCGCCTGCCAACCCTACCGGCACCATCCTGACGCGCGAAGAGTTGGCCGGACTGTCGAACGCCATCAAGGCGCGCAATGGGCATTTGGTGGTGGATGAGATCTATCATGGCCTGACCTACGGCACCGATGCCGCCAGCGTGCTGGAAGTCGACGATGAAGCCTTCGTTCTAAATAGTTTTTCGAAGTATTTCGGAATGACCGGCTGGCGGCTGGGCTGGCTGGTGGCGCCGCCGGCGGCCGTGGGTGAGTTGGAGAAGTTGGCGCAGAATCTCTACATCAGCGCACCGAGCATGGCCCAGCATGCGGCCCTGGCTTGCTTTACCCCGGAAACCTTGAACATTCTTGAAGACCGCCGGGCCGAGTTTGGTCGTCGGCGCGACCTCCTGCTGCCAGCCCTGCGGGAGCTCGGCTTCGGCATCGCCGTTGAACCGGAAGGCGCGTTCTACTTGTATGCCGATATCAGCGCATTCGGCGGTGATGCCTTCGCTTTCTGCCGGCACTTCCTTGAAACCGAGCATGTAGCCTTCACCCCGGGCCTGGATTTCGGTCGCTATCAAGCCGGTCACCATGTGCGTTTTGCCTACACGCAAAACCTTGATCGCCTACAGGAAGCCGTTGAACGGATTGCCCGTGGCTTGCGGAGTTGGCAAGGCTGATGCGCTTTGATCCTCCCCTCGAAGAAGGCCGGCTGATCCGCCGCTACAAGCGTTTTCTCGCTGATATCGAAACCGTTACCGGCGAGCTCCTGACCATTCACTGCCCGAACACCGGCTCGATGTTCAACTGCATGGTGGAAGGTGGCCAAGTCTGGTTCAGCCGCTCCAATGACCCCAAGCGCAAGCTGCCCGGCACTTGGGAAATCAGCGAAACCCCGCAGGGGCGCCTGGCGTGTGTGAATACCGCGCGGGCCAATCAGTTGGTGGAAGAGGCGCTGCGGGCCGGGGTTATCACCGAGCTCAACGGCTTTACCGCGCTGAAGCGCGAAGTAGCCTACGGCCAGGAAAACAGCCGGATCGATTTCCGTCTGGATTACCCAACGGGCCCAGCGTATGTCGAAGTCAAAAGTGTCACTCTCGGGTTTGACGAGACTTCGACAGCGGCGTTTCCCGATGCCGTCACCCAGCGCGGGGCCAAGCATTTGCGGGAACTGGCGCATCTGGCGCGTGAGGGTGTGCGGGCGGTGCAGTTGTATTGCGTCAACCTCTCGGGGATTGATGCGGTGCGTCCTGCCGAAGAAATTGATGCCGCTTATGCGGCTGCATTGCGTGAGGCCAAGGCGGCGGGCGTCGAGGTGCTGGCCTATGGCGTGCGGGTGACGTCAGAGGAAATCTGTGTCGACCGTCGCCTGGAAGTATTGCTCGGCGATTAGAGTTGCACCCATAGGCCCTGTTCGTCCTCACGGCCGGGCAGGGCTGTCAGGCTCTGGCCGGCGCAAGGCCCGGCGACGCACTCACCGCTCTCGATCAGGAACAGCGCGCCGTGGGTGGCGCACTGGATCAGGCTCGCGCTCTGGTCCAAAAACTGGTGCAGCTGCCATTCCAGCGGCACCCCGCGATGTGGGCAACGGTTGATATAGAAGTAGGCAATGCCTTCGCGGCGCACGGCAAACAGCTTGCGGCCGTCGATATCGAAACCGCGGCTGGCGTTGGGTGCGAGTTCGCTGGAGGCGCAGAGAAACTTCATATCGGTCCTTAAGTGCCGCCGTTTGCGGGCTGCAAGGCTATCCTGATTTGGCCGAAGAGCCCGGCGCTTGACGTGCAAATGCAAACAATTATCAAATGCCGGCTTCGCCCGTTAGCTGACTGGGCGCTCTGTACGATGTCGGGCAGCCTTGATCTGTCACATTGCGAGTGTTTCAGCGGGCTCACCCCTTGGAAGGAAACCCTTTTATGCGCCTGAGTGCCAGTGCTATCGCGCTCGTTGTCGGACTGCTGGTCAACGCTGGGGCCCAGGCCTCTGAACTGCCACAACGTTGGGTCAGCGCCGGTGGTGCGTTGTCGGAATGGGTAACGGCCCTGGGCGGTGAGTCAAAGCTGGTGGGTGTGGATACCACCAGCCAGCATCCAGAATCCCTCAAGGCGTTACCGAGTATTGGATACCAGCGTCAGTTGTCGGCAGAGGGCATTCTGAGCCTGCGCCCGCAAATCCTGGTCGGCACCGAGGAAATGGGCCCGCCGCCGGTATTGGCGCAAATCCGCAATGCTGGTGTGAAAGTGGAGCTGTTTTCGGCCGAGCCGGATCTGCCGACGCTGCAGGGTAACCTTCAGCATTTGGGCAAGTTGCTGGGCAACGAAGCGAAGGCTGCGGAGCTGTTCAGCGACTATCAGCAACAACTGGATCAACAAAAGAACTGGGTGACCAAGGTCCAGACCACGCAAAAAGCACCTGGAGTGTTGTTGCTGCTGGGGCATGCCGGCGGCAAACCGCTGATTGCGGGTAAAGACACGGCGGCTGACTGGATGTTGCAGCAGGCCGGCGGCCATAACTTGGCGACCCACAATGGATACAAACCGTTTTCCGTGGAGTCCCTGGCGGGTCTCAATCCTGAAGTGCTGGTGTTTGCCGATCGTGCCCTTACGGGCGATGCGGCCCGCGCCGCGCTGTTCAAGGAGAACCCGATCCTGGCTTCGACGCCAGCGGCCAAAAACGGTCGCGTCTACGAATTGGACCCGACGCTGCTGGTGGGCGGGCTTGGGCCGCGCTTGCCGCAAAGCCTGGTGAAGTTGTCCGCCGGGTTCTATCCGTCCCAGGCTAAAACCGCCCCATGACCACTCTGGTTAAACCGCGCGCCCTGTTTATCGGCTTGAGTCTGCTGTGTGTATTGGCGATCTGGCTGTCATTGGCCCTGGGGCCGGTCAGCTTGCCGTTGATGGACACACTCCGGGCGGCGTTGCGCTTGTTGGGTGTGCCCATCGACGCGCACGGCCTGGAGCAGGCGGAGTTGATCCTCGGGCAGATTCGTCTGCCGCGTACGTTACTCGGCTTGGCCGTGGGCGGGGTTCTGGCACTTTCCGGCGTTGCAATGCAGGGGTTGTTTCGTAATCCCTTGGCCGATCCCGGGCTGGTCGGGGTTTCCAGCGGTGCGGCGTTGGGCGCGGCGATTGCGATTGTCGGTGGTTCGTTTTTTGGCGGTTTGCCGGATGCCCTCGGGCCGTATCTGCTGTCGTTGTGTGCCTTCCTCGGTGGTTTGGGGGTGACGGCGCTGGTCTATCGCCTGGGGCGGCGCAACGGACAAACCAATGTCGCGACCATGTTGCTGGCGGGTATCGCCCTGACGGCGCTCGCCAGTTCCGCGGTGGGCCTGTTCACCTACCTGGCAGATGACGCCACCTTGCGCACCCTGACGTTCTGGAACCTGGGCAGCCTGAATGGCGCCAGCTACTCGCGGTTATGGCCGCTGTTGTTGGTGAGCGCTGGCGTCGCCCTTTGGCTGCCGCGCCGGGCCAAGGCGCTGAATGCACTCCTGCTGGGTGAGTCGGAAGCCAGCCACTTGGGCATTAATGTTGAAGGCCTCAAGCGCGAGCTGGTGTTCTGCACCGCACTGGGCGTGGGCGCCGCTGTGGCGGCGGCGGGGATGATCGGCTTTGTCGGGTTGGTGGTGCCGCATCTGGTGCGCCTGCTGGCGGGACCCGATCATCGGGTGCTGCTGCCAGCCTCGGTGTTGGCGGGGGCGAGTTTGCTGTTGTTTGCCGATCTGGTGGCGCGCCTGGCCTTGGCGCCGGCGGAATTACCTATCGGCATTGTTACCGCGTTTATCGGTGCGCCGTTTTTTCTCTACCTGTTGTTACGAGGGCGCGCCTGATGCTGCGAGTAGAAGACCTGCAGATCCGCCGTGGGCGCAAAACCGTGTTGGCGGACGTCACCCTGGACCTGCTGCCAGGTGAAGTGCTTGGCGTGTTGGGCCCCAACGGTGCGGGAAAAAGTACATTACTCGGTGCGTTATGCGGCGAGTTGCAGCCCGACCAGGGCCGTGTGTGGCTGGACCAGCGCGAGTTGAAGGACTGGGGCGGAGCGCAGCGTGCCCAGCGCTTGGCGGTGTTGCCGCAGACCTCGACCCTGGACTTTGCCTTTCGCGTCGAAGAGGTTGTGGGCATGGGGCGCTTGCCCCATCAGACCGGCCGGGTGCGTGACGATGAAATCATCAACGCCGCCTTACAGGCTGCCGACGTCGGCCACTTGAGCGGGCGCAGCTACCTGGCGTTGTCGGGTGGCGAGCGGCAGCGTGTGCACCTCGCACGAGTGCTGGCGCAGCTCTGGCCAGGTGAGGCGGGGCAGACCTTGTTGCTGGATGAGCCGACGTCGATGCTTGATCCGCTGCACCAGCACACGACCTTGCAGGCGATCCGCACCTTTGCCGACCGTGGTGCTGCGGTACTGGTGATTCTTCACGACCTGAATCTGGCGGCGCGCTACTGTGATCGCATCCTGTTGCTGGAGGATGGGTGGCCCCATGCGTTGGATACACCTGTGCAGGTGCTGCGGCCTGAGCCGCTGAAGGCGGTATTCGGGTTGGATGTGTTGGTGCAGCCGCATCCGGAGCGCGGCCATCCGTTGATCATTGCACGCTGAAATCGCCGCAGTTTTTCATAGGCAAAAAAAGACCCGGCAAGAGCCGGGTCAAATAACCGTGATTAGCCTGATGAGGAGATAATCTGAGAGTCCGAACCAATGGTCTTTCAGTTATCGGCTGATCTCGCGACCAGTTGTGATAATCATAACGATTCTCATTTAAGAGTCAACATTTGTTTTTGCGACCTTTTCGAATTTCCTCAAACATTCGTTTGGAACCCCCTGAAACGTGGGGGCAAGTTGCCGTCTCAATTCTTTTGGCGTGCCGAAAGAGCGTCCAGCTGACGGTTTAAAGCCTCCTTGCGTTCAACGGGAATGTCATTCCAGTGCACATCCATCAGCGCGCCTTCAATGGCGTACAGCAATACCTTGGATGCCCTGAAGCCACGGGTGCGTACGGCACGGTACGCGTCTACTGCCCCCAGACGGCGTAAGTCGGACGCACTGTGGATGCCCACCGCATGCAGCCATTGCGCCGACGTCTTGCCAAGGTTTTTCAGGTGTTGCAGCTCATCATTCATCAAGCCTCCTTGCGACGGCCGAATGGTTCGGTGGGTATCGTGACCAGGCAAGCCTGAAAGGAGTGTAGCGCTCAGTAGGAAAAGCGTAGTTCTTTGGTCGGCAACGACCTAAAGCTTCTAAGGCAGGCGGGGATTTTGGCGTAGGAAAGGGTGAAGCTCCCGGTACGCCTTGGGCGTAGCCGGGAGGCGATACAGCGGTTTTACCGTGTACGGTAGCGCAAGCGCGTGCCGAAATTGACGGACATCAGGATCTCGTCAGCGCTCAGCTCAGGGGGGAAATAAGTGCCGGAAATCTGGGCATGCGCCAGGCTCGCGCCTTCCAGTGGGCAGTCGCGTAAATCCAGGCCGCGCAAGTCGGCGGAGCGGAAATAAGCGTCGGTGAAATCTACGCCCTCGGCATTCAGGTCGCGCAGGTCCAGGCCGCGAAAGTCCCCGCCGCGCATATCGATCGGGCCGTCTTTCGGACGCTCCTGGTTGAAGCCGCGGATGTCATCTTTATGCAGAAGCGCGTACAGCGGGGTATCAAGTAGCTTCGGATGGCTCACAATGGCGACTCCCGTGTTGGAATTATGACGCCATTATAGTGCCACTATTACTCGGCCGTGAGCCCCGGAAGGCTACACGACCAAGAAATATTTCTTACAGGCCCGGCAGGCGCTGGCGGATATGGGCCACCAATGCGTCCAGGGTACCGCTTTCATTGGTTTCCACGCGTTTGCTCAGCAGTAGCTCTTCAGCGCTGAGTGGGTCGCGGGTGGCCTGCTGCTCTTCGATGATGGTCAGGGTGGCGTCGGACGGATCATTTTTGTCCGCCTGACGCTGTGCCAGCCAAGCGGCGATAACAGCCTGTGGCGCATTGCAGTCGAGGATCAGGAACGGTGCGCCGGTGGCCTCGGCGATCTTGGCTGCAGCGTCGCGTTGTTCACGCTTGAGGAAGGTCGCGTCCAGTACCACCGGGAAACCGGCGCGCATTACGGTGTCGGCGACCTCGTTCAAGCGCGCATAGGTGGCGGCGCTGGCGTCTGCGGCGTAGATCCCGGCCTGTGGCGTGTTCTCGACCTTCTGCTCACCGAACAGGCGCTTGCGCTCTACGTCTGAACGCAGGCGAATCGCTCCCAATGCTTCTACGAGGCGCATGGATACATGGCTTTTGCCAACGGCCGATACGCCGTGGGTGATGGCCAGGAAGCGCGATGGGATGGTGCTGTAGCTTTCCGCCAGGTTGGCGTAGTTGCGGTATTGGCGCAGGGTGGTAGCACGCTGCACCGCGTCCGCCTCGGAAGGCATGCTGAACAGCGCGACCTTGGCGCGTACCAAGGCGCGGTAGGCTTTATAGAAGTTCAGCACCTCCAGGCCTTGATAATCGCCGGTCAGCTCCAGGTACTGGCTGATGAAGCGTCGCGCCAGGCTCTTGAGGCCACGGTCTTCCAGGTCCATCGCCAGGAAGCCGGTGTCGGCATACACGTCGGTGAAGCGGAATGGCTCGTTGAACTCGATGCAGTCGAAGATCACCACGTGGCCATCAATCATCGTGGCGTTGCCCAGGTGGATATCACCGTGGCATTCGCGGGTAAAGCCGTTGAGCTTGCGTTGTTCGAACAGGGGCTTGAGACGCTCGAAGCTGCTTTCGGCCCAGGCCTGCAAGGCGTCCAGTTGCGCCAGATCGGCCTTGTCGCTGAGGAACGGGCGGATCTGCTCGAAGTTCTGCAGCACCGGCGCCATGACGTCGTGCGGGGTGCCGGCGGAGTGGGTGGCCGGGACTTTCGGGGCGTTCAGGTGAAAGTGCGCGATCTGCCTGGCCATTTCGTCGATGTGCGCGTGGGTCAGTTCACCGTTGGCTTGCAAGGTGCTGAGCAGCTGGCTCTGCGGAAACTGGCGCATTTTCAGCACATAGTCGATCACCGGGCCGTCGCCATCCAATTGTGGTGCTTCGGCGCTGCCGGTGATTGGCAACACTTCAAGATACAAATCATCGGTCAGGCGCTGGTTGAGGCGCAGCTCTTCATTGCAGAAGTGGCCGCGGGCTTCCAGGGTGGTGAAATCGAGAAAGCCGAAATTCACCGGCTTCTTCATCTTGTAGGCGTAGTCACCCGTGAGCAGGACCCAGGAAATATGGGTCTCGATGACTTGGAACTGATCCACCGGGTGGGGAAACAGGGCCGGGTTTTGCAGGGCAGCAATCAGGGACTGGCTCACGGGCGATCCTTCAGAGTCTGGGAAAATTCATGGCGGGCATTATGGCGGCTACAGACGGTCATGCAAACCGCTGTCCGGCTCATGTTGGTCATCAATAAAGTGCGTATAATCCGCCGCCATGACTCGTACCCGATCTCCCCGTTCCCGTAAAAAACCTCCTTCCCGCGGCCTGCGCCCTTGGCTGGGCTGGGCGCTTAAGCTCGGCCTGGTAGGGCTTGTAGTGATCGCCGGCTTCGCGGTTTACCTCGATGCTGTGGTCCAGGAGAAGTTCTCCGGCAAGCGCTGGACCATTCCGGCCAAGGTATACGCGCGCCCGCTGGAACTGTTCACCGGCCAGAAGCTGAGCAAGGATGACTTCCTTACCGAACTCGATGCCTTGGGCTATCGCCGCGAACCCGTGAGCAATGGCCCCGGTGCCGCTGCCGTCTCCGGTAACACCGTCGACTTGAACACCCGCGGCTTCCAGTTCTATGAAGGCCTGGAAAAACCCCAGCCGGTGCGCGTGCGTTTCTCTGGCGACTATGTAGCCGAACTGTCCTCGCTCAACGGTTCGAAGCTGCCGGTGGTGCGCCTGGAACCCTTAATGATCGGTGGGATTTATCCGAAAAACCTGGAAGACCGCATCCTGATCAAGATCGATCAGGTGCCGCCTTACCTGCTGGATACCCTGATTGCCGTAGAAGACCGGGATTTCTACAGCCACTGGGGCGTGTCACCCAAGTCCATCGCTCGCGCCGTTTGGGTCAATACCTCCGGTGGCAAGATGACCCAGGGCGGCAGTACGCTGACGCAACAATTGGTCAAGAACTTCTACCTGACCAACGAACGCAGCCTGACCCGTAAACTGACCGAAGCCATGATGGCGATGCTGCTGGAGCTGCATTACAGCAAGCAGGAAATTCTTGAGGCGTACCTCAATGAAGTGTTCGTCGGCCAGGACGGCCAGCGTGCGGTGCACGGTTTCGGTCTGGCCAGCCAGTTCTTCTTCGGCCAGCCGTTGTCCGAGTTGAAACTGCATCAAGTGGCGCTGCTGGTGGGCATGGTCAAGGGGCCGTCCTACTACAACCCGCGTCGCAACCCGGAGCGCGCGCTCGAACGGCGCAACCTGGTACTTGATGTGCTTGAGCAGCAAGGCGTCGCCACTCCTGAACAAGTCGCTGCCGCGAAGAAAATGCCACTGGGTGTGACCACCCGCGGCAAGCTTGCCGACAGCTCATTCCCAGGCTTCATCGACCTGGTCAAACGCCAGTTGCGTGAAGACTACCGTGACGAAGACTTGACCGAAGAAGGCCTGCGGATCTTCACCAGTTTCGACCCGATCCTGCAAATGAAGGCTGAAGCTTCGGTCAATGACACCTTCAAACGCCTGGCAGGCCGTAAAGGCTCCGACGACGTCGAGGCCGCGATGGTGGTAACCAACCCGGAAACCGGTGAGGTCCAGGCCATGATCGGCAGTCGCCAGGCCAGCTTTGCCGGCTTCAACCGGGCGCTGGACGCGGTGCGGCCGATCGGCTCGCTGGTCAAACCGGCGGTATATCTGACTGCGTTGGAAAAACCGAGTAAGTACACGCTGACCAGTTGGCTGTCCGATGACCCGTTGTCGGTCAAAGGAGCCGATGGCCAGATGTGGACGCCGCATAACTTTGATCGTCGTTCCCACGGTACGATTTTCCTGTACCAGGGTTTGGCGCATTCCTACAACATCTCGACCTCCCGTCTTGGCCTTGAGCTGGGCGTGCCGAATGTTCTCAAGACACTCGGTCGGCTGGGCATCACTCGCGAGTTCCCGGCGTTCCCGTCGATGCTGTTGGGTGCGGGTGCGATGAGCCCGATGGAAGTGGCGACCATGTACCAGACCCTGGCCAACGGTGGTTTCAATACACCGATGCGCGGGATCCGTAGTGTGTTGACGGCTGAAGGCGAACCGCTCAAGCGTTATCCGTTCCAGATTCAGCAGCGCTTTGACCCGGCCTCGATCTACCTGATCCAGAACGCCATGCAGCGCGTTATGCGTGAAGGTACGGGGCGCTCGGCCTACAGCGTGTTGCCAGCCAACCTGACGCTGGCCGGCAAGAGCGGTACCAGTAACGATTCGCGGGACAGCTGGTTCGCAGGTTTCAGCCAGGACCTGCTGGCGGTGGTCTGGCTGGGGCGCGACGACAACGGCAAGACGCCGTTTACCGGTGCCACCGGCGCGTTGCAGGTGTGGACCAGTTTCATGAAGAAGGCCGATCCACTGCCGCTGAACATGCCGCAGCCGGACAATATCGTTCAGGCCTGGATCGATCCGCATACCGGACAGGGTTCCGATGCCAACTGTCCGGGCGCGGTGCAGATGCCGTATATTCGCGGCAGCGAACCGCCACCCGGTGCAGCGTGCGGTGCCAGTGCACCCGCGAGCGCTGAATCGGTGATGGATTGGGTCAAGGGCTGGATGAATTAAGCAAAGAGGGTTTCATGTGAACAAGTTGTTGATTCCAGCTATTACAGTTTTGGCATTGCTCGGTGGTTGCGCCAGCGTGGAGCGGGGTTCTATCCCGGTGGTGGATTCCAGTACAACGGTGTCCAACAACGACCGGATCTCGGCCAATGGCGGCTTCCGTCAAACCGTCACCAACCGCCCAGCCCAGGCTAAGGCGCAAGCCGTGCCTCAGGATTCGGGCGTAGTGGTGATGATCCCGGGCGCTGGCGCAGCCACCTCGGCACCGATCAGTACTCAGCCGTGGACTCCAGGCCCGAGCACCTCGGGCCCGGCTGACTCTGCGCCGATTCAAACGGCGCCAATCAACCAGGGCACCTACAACATGCCGTCGACGCCAAGCGGGATTCCGTCCGCCAGCAGCGCCGGTGGCTTGTCGGCCGATGAGCAGCTGGACGGCCCGGTGCTGGCGTTGCTGACTACTGCCCAACAGCAGCAGTCTGGTGGCGACTTGAACGGCGCATCGTCGAGCCTCGAACGCGCCCAGCGCGTAGCGCCTCGCGAGCCACAAGTGCTTTACCGCCTGGCTCAGGTTCGTATGGCCCAAGGCGATGCCCCGCAAGCAGAACAATTTGCCCGCCGTGGCCTGACCCTGGCCAATGGCCGTCCTGATCTGCAGGCCAGCCTGTGGGGCTTGATCGGTGATGCCCGTGAGAAGCAGGGCGATGCCGCCGGCGCTGCCCAGGCTCGGCAAAAAGCCAAGGTAAGCCTCTGATGGATGCACGCTTTCCGGCGATTGCCGAACAGTTGTTGTTGATCGAGCGCGAACTGCGCTTGCAGGACTGGTGGGACGAAGTGTCCCCCAGTGCTGAAGCCTTGAGCAGTGTTGAACCCTTTTCCGTCGACACCCTGGACTTCCACCAGTGGCTGCAATGGATTTTCCTGACACGGATGAAGCAGATCCTTGAGCAGGACCTGCCATTGCCCAATGCGTCGGGGATTCTGGAAATGGCCGAGATGGTTTACGCCGATCGTCCGCTCGAGAGCCTTGGCCTACGGACTGCGCTGAAAAAGTTCGATCAACTGATCGTCGACGCTCGTTAATTGCCTGGCTGCCGGTTTTTCCGGCAGTCTTGCGCATATTTCTACCGCTTTGCGCCATTCAGGCGAGTTTTATCCCTCCTCAAGCCGCTTTCTTCTACGTTCTCATGCGCTTAGTTGGAAAAAAGCGCAATTATTGCTTGACTTGGAGAGGCTGAAACAGAAGAATCCAAAGTCCGCTGTAGAGGGACTGCCAGAAGCAGACCCACTCAGCAGATCATGAGGCGCACACCCGCGCCGACCTGTTACACCCGCAACGCGTTACCTCGCGCTGGGTGGGAAAATCCCGCAACACTTGGGACGCTCCCAATACTTGCTCAGTCAGTGCTGACGTAGTCGGCGACCACCGTCGCTCATGCTCTGCTGAGAAGTAAACCTATTAAGACCCGTCGGTTTTTAACGGACGGTATTCTGGCGTTTTAGAGGTGAACAACGTGGAGCTTTTATCTGGCGGTGAGATGCTCGTCCGCTTTTTGCGTGACGAAGGCGTCGACTATATCTACGGGTACCCAGGCGGTGCTCTGCTGCATGTCTACGACGCACTGTTCAAGGAACCGGCTGTTACCCACATCCTGGTTCGCCACGAACAAGCTGCTACCCATATGGCTGACGGTTACGCCCGTGCCACCGGTAAAGCCGGTGTCGTGCTGGTGACTTCCGGCCCTGGCGCGACCAATGCCATTACCGGCATCGCGACGGCTTATATGGACTCCATCCCGATGGTGATCATTTCTGGCCAGGTGGCGAGCACCATGGTCGGTACCGATGCATTCCAGGAAACCGACATGATCGGTATCTCCCGGCCGATCGTGAAACACAGCTTCATGATCAAGCATGCCTCGGAAATCCCGGAAGTCATGAAGAAGGCCTTCTACCTCGCACAGTCCGGTCGCCCGGGTCCTGTGGTGGTCGATATCCCGAAAGACATGACCAACCCGGCGGAAAAATTCGAATACATCTTCCCGAAGAAAGCCAAGCTGCGTTCCTACAGCCCGGCTGTTCGCGGGCACTCGGGGCAAATCCGCAAGGCGGCAGAAATGCTGTTGGCGGCCAAGCGCCCGGTGCTCTACTCGGGTGGTGGCGTGATTCTGGGCGGCGGTTCTGCACCGCTGACCGAACTGGCCAAGATGCTTAACCTGCCAGTCACCAACACCTTGATGGGCCTCGGCGCATTCCCGGGTTCGGACCGTCAGTTCGTCGGTATGCTCGGCATGCACGGCAGCTACACCGCCAACCTGGCCATGCACCATGCTGACGTGATCCTCGCCGTCGGTGCGCGGTTCGATGACCGGGTGATCAACGGCGCGAGCAAGTTTTGCCCGAATGCAAAGATCATCCACATCGATATCGACCCGGCATCGATCTCCAAGACCATCAAGGCCGACGTGCCTATCGTCGGTCCTGTGGAAAGCGTGCTGACCGAAATGGTTGCTGCGCTCAAGGAAATCGGCGAAGCCCCGAACAAGGATTCCGTCGCCAGTTGGTGGAAGCAGATCGACGAGTGGCGCGGTGACCGCGGCCTGTTCCCTTACGACAAGGGCGATGGCAGCGTCATCAAGCCGCAGACCGTGATCGAAACCCTGTGCGAAGTGACCAAGGGCGATGCCTTTGTGACCTCCGACGTGGGCCAGCACCAGATGTTCGCGGCGCAGTACTACAAGTTCGACAAGCCTAACCGCTGGATCAACTCCGGTGGCCTGGGCACGATGGGCTTTGGTTTCCCTGCGGCCATGGGTGTGAAGCTGAGCTTCCCGGATACCGACGTTGCTTGCGTCACCGGCGAAGGCAGTATCCAGATGAACATCCAGGAACTGTCGACCTGCCTGCAATATGGTTTGCCGGTGAAGATCGTCTGCCTGAACAACGGTGTACTGGGCATGGTTCGCCAGTGGCAGGACATGAGCTACGGCAGCCGTCACTCCCATTCCTATATGGAGTCTCTGCCGGACTTCGTCAAATTGGTTGAAGCCTATGGCCATGTCGGCATGCGCATCACCGATCTGAAGGATTTGAAGCCGATGATGGAAGAGGCGTTCGCCATGAAAGACCGCCTGGTGTTCCTCGATATTCAGGTCGACACCAGCGAGCACGTCTATCCGATGCAGATCAAAGACGGCTCCATGCGCGATATGTGGCTGAACAAGACGGAGCGTACCTAATCATGCGGCACATTATCTCCCTGCTTCTGGAGAACGAACCGGGCGCTCTGTCACGTGTGGTCGGACTGTTTTCGCAACGCAACTACAACATCGAAAGCCTGACCGTGGCGCCGACCGAAGACCCGACTTTGTCGCGTCTGACGTTGACCACCGTTGGCCATGATGAGGTGATCGAGCAGATCACCAAAAACCTCAACAAGCTGATCGAAGTGGTCAAGCTGGTCGACTTGTCGGAAAGTGCCCACATCGAGCGTGAACTGATGCTGGTCAAGGTCAAGGCAACGGGCGCCCAGCGCGCCGAGATCAAGCGCACTACCGATATTTATCGCGGGCAGATCGTCGATGTGAGCGCCAGCGTTTATACCGTTCAATTGACCGGTACAAGCGACAAGCTGGACAGCTTCATCCAGTCGATCGGGACGGCCTCGATTCTGGAAACTGTACGCAGTGGCGTCACCGGGATTGCTCGTGGCGACAAAGTACTCAGCATCTAACCCAATTAGTGAATGGCCTAACGGCCTGGATATATAGAGGAACCTCATGAAAGTTTATTACGAAAAAGATTGTGACCTGTCGATCATCCAGGGCAAAAAAGTCGCCATCATCGGCTACGGTTCCCAGGGCCACGCTCAAGCGTGCAACCTGAAAGATTCCGGCGTTGACGTGACTGTCGGTCTGCGCAAAGGCTCGGCCACTGTTGCCAAGGCTGAAGCTCACGGCCTGAAAGTAACTGACGTTGCTTCTGCTGTTGCTGCTGCCGACCTGGTCATGATCCTGACCCCGGACGAGTTCCAGTCCGCGCTGTACAAGAACGAAATCGAGCCGAACATCAAGAAGGGCGCCACCCTGGCCTTCTCCCACGGCTTCGCGATCCACTACAACCAGGTTGTGCCGCGCGCTGACCTCGACGTGATCATGATCGCGCCGAAAGCACCGGGCCACACCGTGCGTTCCGAGTTCGTCAAAGGCGGCGGCATCCCTGACCTGATCGCGATCTACCAGGACGCCTCGGGCAACGCCAAAAACGTTGCACTGTCCTACGCCGCTGGCGTTGGTGGCGGTCGTACCGGCATCATCGAAACCACCTTCAAGGACGAGACTGAAACCGACCTGTTCGGCGAGCAAGCCGTTCTGTGCGGCGGTACCGTTGAACTGGTTAAAGCCGGTTTCGAAACCCTGGTTGAAGCTGGCTACGCGCCAGAAATGGCCTACTTCGAATGCCTGCACGAACTGAAGCTGATCGTTGACCTCATGTACGAAGGCGGTATCGCCAACATGAACTACTCGATCTCCAACAACGCCGAATACGGCGAGTACGTGACTGGCCCGGAAGTGATCAACGCCGAGTCCCGTCAGGCCATGCGCAACGCCCTGAAACGTATTCAGGACGGCGAATACGCCAAAATGTTCATCAGCGAAGGTGCAACCGGCTACCCTTCGATGACCGCCAAGCGTCGTAACAACGCCGCTCACGGTATCGAAATCATCGGCGAGCAACTGCGCTCCATGATGCCGTGGATCGGTGCCAACAAGATCGTCGACAAAGCCAAAAACTAAGTCGTACGTATCAAGGGAAAACGCGGCTTAGGCCGCGTTTTTTCGTTTGCGGGGCAGGTTCTGGTATAAAGCTGCATCGTTTGCGGGCGAACACTCGCCGCAAGTTTCTGTCGAAATTTTTCACACCGTTGCAAGGTAAAGTCCATGAGCGAACGTCCCGAAGAGCCAAACCAGGCCTCTGACGCCGAAAGCCTGCTACCGATCGATGAACATGTCGAAGAGGGGCACGATGCTGAAGGCCGTAAAGTCCGGCATCGTGGCATCTATCTTCTGCCCAATCTGTTCACCACTGCGAACCTGTTCGCGGGGTTCTACTCCATCATCAATTCCATGAGCGCCCAGAGTGCATTGGCGGCCGGCGATGCTGCCGGGGCCAGCAAGTATTTTGGTTTCGCCGCGATTGCGATCTTCGTCGCCATGGTCCTTGATGGCCTGGATGGGCGCGTGGCACGCATGACCAATACCCAGAGTGCCTTCGGCGCCGAGTATGACTCGCTGTCAGACATGGTTGCCTTTGGTGTGGCACCGGCGTTGCTCGCATTCGCCTGGGCGCTGGGTGACATGGGCAAAGTCGGCTGGATGGTCGCCTTCATCTATGTGGCTGGCGCAGCATTGCGTCTGGCGCGGTTCAATACCCAGGTAGGGACTGCCGACAAGCGCTACTTCATTGGCTTGGCCAGTCCGGCTGCGGCGGGTGTGGTAGCCGGTATTGTCTGGGCATTCAGCGACTACGGTATCCAGGGCTCGAAGATGTCATTCCTGGTGGCCTTGATGGTTGCGGCGGCCGGCATGCTGATGGTCAGCAACATCAAGTACAACAGCTTCAAGGAGCTGGACCTCAAGGGGCGCGTGCCATTTGTGGCCATCCTGGCGGTGGTGCTGGTGTTCGCTGTGGTCTTCAGCGATCCGCCGCGAATCCTGCTGTTGGCGTTCCTTGTCTATGCCGCGTCGGGCCCGGTGCAGTATTTGCTGCATCTTCGTCAGCGCAAAACGTTGCCTTAATGTAATTTCCCCCATACTCCGCAGTCTATTGGTGCATCTGTCCTCCAAAGCTGCGGAGTTGCCATGTTAATCAAGTTCCCCAAAGCGTCTGATTGCCAAGAATCGGACGTCACGCCTGAATCCCTCTATTTCTCCCGTCGCAGCTTGCTCGGTGGTGCGCTTGCCGGCCTGGCTGCCAGCAGCCTGCCGCGTTGGGCCAGTGCGGATGATGCTGCGCGTTACGCGGATGTTGAGCCGGGCAAGGCGCCCGGATGGTTTGCCGAAAAGCTGCCGGGTACGAAATGGCAGGCGGTCACCGTCAAGGACGAGGCGATCACTCCGTTCAAGGATGCGACCCACTACAACAACTTCTATGAGTTTGGTACGGACAAGGGCGATCCGGCGGCGAATGCCGGGTCTCTGAAGACCGAACCGTGGAGCGTGGTGATTGATGGTGAGGTCGCCAAGCCCGGGCGTTACGCGCTTGAAGACTTCATGAAGCCGTATCAGTTGGAAGAGCGAATCTATCGACTGCGCTGCGTAGAGGCGTGGTCGATGGTCATTCCGTGGATAGGTTTCCCTATTTCGGAATTGCTCAAGCACGTCGAGCCGACGTCCAAGGCCAAATACATCCGCTTTGAAACCCTGCAGGATCCCAAGAGCATGCCGGGGCAGCGGTCTAACTTCGCTTTGATCGACTGGCCGTATGTAGAAGGGTTGCGACTGGATGAGGCGATGAATCCCCTGGCGATCCTGGCGGTAGGTATGTATGGGCGGGAGTTGCCAAATCAAAATGGTGCCCCGTTGCGGTTGGTGGTGCCATGGAAGTATGGATTCAAGAGCGTGAAGTCGATCGTGCGCATCAGTCTCGTCAGCGAACAGCCGAAAACCACCTGGCAAAGCATTGCGGCGAGTGAGTATGGGTTTTATGCGAACGTGAATCCTACCGTCGACCACCCTCGCTGGACTCAGGCGCGGGAGCGGCGTTTGCCCAGTGGGCTGTTCAGTCCCAATGTGCGTGAGACGCAAATGTTCAACGGCTACGCCGATGAAGTCGCCTCTCTATATACGGGCCTTGATCTGCGGAAGAACTATTGATGCGCTACCCGGTTTGGCGCATCAGCGTCTTTATAGCAGCGGCGGTGTGGCCGCTGTTCTGGTTGTACGAGGCCTGGAGTTTTGCTCTGGGGCCTGACCCGGGGAAGGTGCTGATGGATCGGCTCGGGCTTGGGACCTTAATTTTGCTGCTGGTCACTCTGGGCATGACGCCCCTGCAGAAGCTCAGTGGTTGGGCGGGGTGGATTGCTGTGCGGCGGCAGCTGGGGTTGTGGTGCTTTGCGTATGTGGTTTTGCATCTTGCGGCTTACTGCATCTTCATCCTGGGCCTTGATTGGTCGCAGTTGGGCGTCGAGCTTCAGAAGCGGCCTTACATTATCGTCGGTGCCTTGGGGTTCCTTTCTTTATTGGTGCTCGCAGTCACGTCCAACCGCTACAGCCAGCGGCGGCTTGGTACGCGCTGGAAGAAGCTGCATCGCTTGGTTTACGTGATTCTCGGGCTTGGACTGCTGCACATGTTGTGGATCGTACGGGCAGATCTGAAGGAGTGGGCTATCTATGCATCTATAGGAGCGCTGCTTCTAGTCCTGCGTGTACCACCTGTAATGCGCCGGATTCCCCGTCTTATTGCTAAAAAACCATCTTCTGCAACAAAAGCGTAATTAACCCTTGACGGCAGATTCTGGAAGTCTATAATTCGCCCCACTTCCGGCGCAGTCGAAACGGAAAACTCCTTGGTAAACAAAGAGTTATGTAGGTTTCGACAGCGAGCTGCTTCAGATCATCGAAGCCCAGAAGGAGTTAGTAAGGCGGTGTTGTTTGGCCCTATTAACGGTTCGATCTTCTCGGTCGAAAGCGGAGAAAAAGAGGTGTTGACAGCAGCGTGTAACGCTGTAGAATTTGCCTCCCGCTAACGAGAGATCGGAAGCGCAAGTGGTTGAAGTTACAAAGGAAACTTTGAAAGCTTCTTAAAAAAACCGCTTGACAG
>NZ_JAXCIS010000101.1:0-31344 GCF_034044025.1 Pseudomonas sp. SED1 | reverse complement strand
CATTGTCAGGTAAATCGGGTTACTTACCGCCAATAATCTGCTTCACCAACAGTGCATGACCGGCTTCATCATCCGCCCGGGAAATGGCCTGCACCACCAACTGGTGGCTGCCGGAGCCCGTGAGGAAGGTGGAGCTCAGCGTCTTGCCTCCGCCCATGGTTGCGGTGCTGTCGACCTGGCGCAGGGCCAGGCCCTTGACGGTGAGTTTCTTCTCGGCGCCTTTCTTGAAGTCCGGCAGGGCCGCGCTTTGTTCCTTGACGAAGTCCGCCACGGCGCCGTCGAGGAACTGCGGGTCGTTGTCCTTGATCAGGCCGGCGACACTCGGTTTCTCGACCACAAAAATCACGCTTTTGGTGGCCTGGTCGCTGTACATCGTGCCGCTGGCGCCCGCCGTGCCGTGTTCGGCATCACCGGCCGGCAACGGGTCGGCCAGGTAGGACTTGGGCAGGTTGAAGCTGAACTTGCCGTCCAGGGTAGAGATGGTCTGGGTGGCGGTTTTCTGCGCCGCAGGCTTGCTGGCGGCGAGGACTTGGCTGGCGCCGAAGCCGGCGGCCAGTGCGAGGGCCAAGAGGGCTGCGGTCTTGCTGAGGGTGGCCATGAAGCTCTCCAGGGATGAACGAAATTGCGCCGTATTCTGTCAGAATTTTCGCAAGATCGTTCATCTCCATCCTTACACCTTGTCGGACTCCTCCTCGAGTCGGTCCATCTCAAACAGCCGCGCCAATTCCGTCCGGGCTTCCTGGGCCGACTGCATCACCTTGGCCGCGTCGTCATACACCGCGTGCTGGGCGGCCAGCAGTTGCAGGTCATGGTTTTTGAAACGGTTGATGCGCGCATCGGCCTGGGCTTGGGTCAAGCCAAGGCCTACCAGGGTGCGGCGGCTCATTTCCAGGCTGGAGTAAAACGTTTCGCGCACCGGTGATGCGTCGAGGTCCACCAGGCGATGCACGTGTTGGCGGTTACGGGCGCGGGCGATGATCTTCATGTGCGGGTAGAGGCTGCGCACCAGCTCGGCGGTCTTGATGTTGATTTCGGGGTCGTCCATGGCGATCACGAAGAATTCAGCCTGGTCGACTTTCGCCGCGTGGAGGATTTCCGGGCGCTGGGGGTCGCCGTAGAACACCGGCATGCCGCCGAAACTGCGGGTCAGCTCGATGGTTTCCACCGAGGTGTCGAGGGCGATAAACGAGATGTTTTGCGCCCGCAGGATCCGCGCCACGATCTGCCCCATACGGCCCATCCCGGCGATCACCACCCGGGGGGCATCGCTTTCGATGGCGCGGTATTCCTCGGGCACTTCCACCGGCTTGACCTTGGGCTTGAACAGTTTCGGGCAGAGCAACAGCAGCAACGGGGTCACGGCCATCGATAGGGTAATGGTCAGCACCAGGATGTCGTAGAGGTGCGGCTCGAACAGGCCCTGGTCGCGGCCGATCTTGAACACCACGAAGGCAAATTCACCGCCGGCCGCCAGCACCACGCCCAGGCGTAGCGCGCTTTCACGGTTCAGGTCACCGGCCAGGCGGCCTACGCAAAACAGCAGCGGCAACTTGATGGCGATCAGCAGCAAAGTCAGGCCCAGCACGATCACCGGCGCACTGAACAACAGGCTGATATTGGCGCCCATGCCCACGCTGATAAAGAACAGGCCCAGCAGCAGGCCCTTGAACGGTTCGATCTGCGATTCGAGTTCGTGTCGGTATTCGGAGTCTGCCAGCAGCAGCCCGGCGAGGAAGGCGCCGAGGGCCATGGACACGCCCACCAACTCCATCAGCCATGCCGTGCCAATTACCACCAGCAACGCGGTAGCGGTGGACACTTCCCGCAGGCCGGTCTTGGCCACGATGCGAAACACCGGCCGCAGCAGATAGCGTCCGCCGATAATCACCACGGCGATGCTGCCCAGTACTTCCAGGCCGTGCTGCAAGCCTTGGGAGGTGGTGGCGGGGTGATCGCTGCCGGCGAGCAGCGGCACCATGGCGATCAGCGGGATGGCCGCGATGTCCTGGAACAACAGGATCGCAAAGGCCAGGCGCCCGTGGGGCTGATTAAGCTCCTTGCGCTCGGCCAGGCTTTGCAGGCCAAACGCGGTGGAGGAGAGTGCCAGGCCAAGGCCCAGCACAATCGCACTGTTCCATGACTGGCCAAACGCAAACAGCGCTACCACGCCGATCACCGTACCCGTCAGCAATACCTGCGCCAGGCCGACGCCAAACACCGCCTTGCGCATCACCCACAAACGCTTCGGTGACAACTCCAGGCCGATGATGAACAGCAGCAACACCACCCCAAGTTCGGAAAACTGGCTGACGCTTTGCGGGTTGCCCACCAGGCCCAGCACCGAAGGGCCGATGATCACGCCGGCCAGCAAGTAACCCAACACGGCGCCCAGTTGCAGGCGCTTGGCCAAGGGCACGGTCAGTACGGCGGCGAACAGGAATACAACCGCCGCTTGTAACAGGTTGCCTTCATGGGGCATTGGGGACTCCAGGATCGTTTTGCTGAATCAACAGGTTTTACTGTAGGAGCGAGCTTGCTCGCGAAAGTCATTAACGATGACGCTGACTGGCGTGAATACACGCGGTGCCTTAGCGCTTTTCGCGAGCAAGCTCGCTCCTACAGGGGTAACACAGCGCGTTATTAGAGCGCTTTTTTACATTGTGAAATCTGAATTTTTGCGCGGCTCAGAGCGTTCAGCTCCGCGTTCATTGGATGTCGTCCGGGTCCTGCGCGGCACTCGCGAAAGTATTAATACCATTTATTTCAATGAGTTTTATGCACGCGGCTAACGTTGTGACGAACAGGATCAGTTGTTATCACGGTCAGGTGTTTCGACGTCGATGCGTGTTTGGATCTAATTTTGGGCTTCTACGCATTCATGGATGAAAGGCTTTGACCACAAGGAGTTTCACGTGGAAAGAAGACTTGCTACTGCCGCCATACCTCGTATTTCTCCTCTTAATCTTGCTATTCGCCTCGGTATTGCCGGCCTGGTTCTAGGCCTGGCGAGCCCGCAGGCGATGGCGGCTTGTACGCCGGCAAGTCCGGCGGCGGGTGGCACGGTCACGTGCAGTGGAGTGCCTTCGCTGCCGTTGTTCTTGAACACGTTCTCCAGTGCAGTGAATGATCTGACCGTCAACGTGGGCTCCGCTGCCCAACTGAACGCGACGCTGGGTGGCCAGGTGCTGAACCTGACGGGCAATAACATCACGTTGAACAACGCGGGCCTTATCGACCCGGCATTGCTCGGGCTGGTCACTGCCTTGAGTGGCGGTGTGGTGCTGGGTAACGCGGGGGCGAGTGTGGTGAACGTCACGAACGCCGCCACCGGGATCATCCGAGGTACTGCGGACCTGCTGGGTGTCAATCTTGCCAGTCTCAATGGTATGGCGCTGAACCTGCAAAACGGCGCCGGCGGCAGCACCAATATTGTGAACAATGGCACCATCGGTTCCACCGCATTGCTCAACCTGTCGCTGTTTGCCGCGGATGCGCCAGTGGTCGCGATTCGCGGGGGCTCGCAAGTCAACGTGATCAACGCCGGCACAATCAACGGGCGGATGGCCTTTGAAAGTTCCTCCACGGGTAATACCTTCGTCAACTCCGGTACGATTTCCGGCGGCGTCTCCATGGGGGCGGGCAGTACCAACACCTTCACCGCCATCACCGGTTCGACTATCTCCGCTGGTGGCGGTATAGGGCTTTCGTTGGGTGGCCTGATTGGTGTCAACCTGACCTTTGCTCCTACCGGCCAGGTTGACGGAGGCGCAGGTGGCGTCAACTCGCTGATCCTGCAAAACCCCATTGGCATCGGCGGCGGTACCAGCGGTGTTGGTGTGGCGTCGAGTGCCAGCTACGTCAACTTCAACAACCTGACGGTCAACAGCGGTACCTGGACCCTGCAAGGGCCGCTGGTGAGTGGCAGCACCACCCTCAACGGCGGTATCGCGCAATTCAACAACAACCAGGCATTCGGTAGCGGCGTACTGACCTCCAATGGTGGCGCCCTGCAGGCGAGCACCGGCGGTTTGAGTCTGAGCAACCTGATCAACCTCGGGGCGAGCGGCTTGACCCTGCAAGGTACCAACGCCATCACCCTGGGTAACGTGGTCTCGGGCTCGGGCGGCCTGACCAAGAACGGCACCGGGCAGTTGGTCATCAATGGCGCCAACAGTTACCTGGGCAACACCACCCTCAATGGCGGTTCCGTACAACTGGGCAATAACCTGGCCTTCAGTGCCGGCACCGTGACCATCGGTGGTTCGACGGTGCTCCAGGCGCCCGGCACCATCACACTGAACAACGCACTTGTGCTTAACAGTGCCGTCGGCACCAGCGGCGTCGGCAGCCTCACGCTGGCCGGTAACGTCAGCGGCGCCGGCGGGATCTCCAAGAATGGCAGTGGCAGCCTGACACTTAGCGCGGCCAACGCCGGCTACACCGGGAGCACCGACTTGAATGCCGGCACCTTGATCGTCGGCAGCGGCAGCTCCCTGGGTTCCGGATCCTTGAACGTAAATGCCGCCGCCAGCCTGGGCAACACCGGGGCGGCGACGCTGGCCAATAACGTTGCGGTCAACGGCAATTTGACCTTGCTTGGCACTAATGCGCTGACCCTCGGCGGTGTGATATCGGGCCCCGCCGGGCTGATCAAGAATGGCGCGGCCACCCTGACGCTGACCGGCAACAACACTCAAGCCGGGAACACCCAGCTCAACGCCGGCACGCTGTTGGTGGGCAGCAACACTGCACTGGGCACCGGCATCCTGAGCACGGCGGCAGGCACCACCCTCGATGCCACCACGGCGGTAACCCTGGCCAACGCGGTGACCCTGGCGGCCGATTTGACCATCGGCGGCACGCAGGCGCTGGGCCTGAGTGGTGTGGTCAGTGGTACGGGCGGGCTGATCAAGGACGGTGTGGCAGCGTTGACCCTTGGTGGCGCCAATACCTACACCGGCAACACCACCCTTAACGCCGGTTCGCTGATCGTCGGCTCCAATACGGCGCTGGGGGTGGGCGGCATTTTGAACACGGCGGACGGCACCACGCTGGACGCGAGCACCACCGTTGCCCTGACCAACGACATTGGCATAAACGGCAACCTGAACCTTGGCGGGAGCGCTGGCCTGACCCTTGGTGGCGTCGTCTCCGGCAGCGGCGGCCTGACCAAAAATGGCGCGGCCAACCTGGTCCTCAACGGTGCCAACACCTTCCTCAACGGCGTAACGCTTAACGCGGGCACGCTGACCGCCGGTAATAACGCAGCCTTGGGCGCCGGTAACCTGACCGTCGCGGGCGCGGCCTCGCTGGACAGCAGTGCCAACGTGACGCTGACCAACAACGTCGCAGTGAACGCCGACCTCAGCGTGGCGGGCAGCAACGCCCTGACCCTGGGTGGCGTGCTCAGCGGCAGCAACCAACTGATCAAGAACGGCGCGGCCAACCTGACCCTCAACGGCGTCAACACCTATCTGGGTGGCACGACGCTCAACGCCGGCAGCCTGACCCTTGGTAATGGCGCGGCACTGGGCACCGGCGCATTGACCGTGGGCGGTGCCAGCACCCTCAACAGCGCCGGCGCGCTGACCTTGGGTAATGCGATCAACCTCAATGCCAACCTGACCGCCGGCGGGGCCAACCCGCTGACCCTCGGAGGCGTTATCGCCGGCGCGGGTGGCCTGATCAAGACCGGTGCCTCACTCCTGACCCTCAACGGCAGCAACACCTACACCGGCACCACCGCGCTGAATGCCGGGACCTTGATTGTCGGCTCCAATACCGCGTTGGGCTCTGGCACGCTGAACGCGTCCAACGGCACCACACTGGACGCCAGCACCGCCGCCTCTCTGGGCAATTCCGTCAACCTCGGTGGCAGTCTGACCCTCGCTGGCAGCAACGCGCTGACCCTCGGCGGCAACGTCAACGGCATCGGAGGCTTGATCAAGAACGGCGCGGCCGACCTGACCCTCAACGGCAGCAATAACTACCTGGGCAACACGACGCTCAACACCGGCAAGATTATCCTCGGTGCCAACAACGCCTTGGGCAGCGGCGTATTGACCACGGCCGCCAACACTAGCCTGGACGCCAGCACTGCCGTCAGCCTGAATAACCAGATCGGCATGACCGGCCCGCTGACGATTGGCGGTAACGCAGACCTGACCTTGGGCGGCGTGATCAGCGGCAACGGCAACCTGGTGAAAAACGGTGCGGCCAACCTGATTCTCAACGGTACCAACACGTTTATCGATGGCACCTCGCTGAATGCCGGTACCTTGACCGTCGGCAGTAATGCGGCCCTCGGCACCGGCGATTTGACGGTGGGTGGCGCAGCGACCCTGGACAGTAATGCCGCAGTGGCGCTGACCAACGGAATTGCCCTCAATGCCGACCTCACCGTCGGCGGCACTCAAGGCCTGACACTGGGCGGCCTTATCGGGGGCACCGGTCAGTTGATCAAGAACGGCGCGGCCAACCTGACCCTCAACGGCATCAACACCTACAGCGGCGGCAGCACCCTCAACGCCGGTACCCTGACGCTGGGCAATGGCGCGGCGCTGGGCAGCGGTAACCTGACCGTGGGTGGTACATCGACGCTGGACAATAGCGCGGCGCTGACCCTGGGCAATGGGATAACCCTCAACGCTGATTTGAATGTGGCTGGCAATAACAACCTGGCGCTGGGCGGCGTGATCAGCGGCGCTGGCGCCCTGAACAAAAATGGTCTGGCGGACCTGACGCTCAGCGGTACCAACACCTTTACCGGCGCCTTGAATGTCCTGTCCGGCAGCGTCACCACCGCCAGCGCAGGTGCGCTGGGCAATACTTCCGGTGCGAATGTCAGTGCCGGTGCGTCGCTGATCATGGGCAGCGATGCCAGCCTGGCGACCCTCGCTGGCAGCGGTGACGTGCAAGTCAGCGGGAGCAACACGTTGTCGGTGGGCGGTCTCAACGCCAGCAGCACCTTCGACGGTGGGCTGAGCGGCACCGGCGTCCTGGCCAAGGTCGGCACTGGCACCCTCAACCTCACCGGCATCAATGGCCTCACCGGCGACACCAACGTCAACGGCGGCACCCTGAACCTCAGCGGCTCGTTGGGCAGTGCCAATGTCAACGTCAATACCGGCGCGACCTTCACCGGCACCGGCTCGGTACTGGGGGCGCTGAACGTCAACAACGGCGGCCACCTGGCCTTGAGCAGCGGCAATACGCTGTCGGCCGGTTCGCTGGTGATGGCCGGCAGCGGCAACCTGGACGTGGCGCTTGGCGCACCGTCCACCACCTCGTTGCTCAACGTCGGCGGCAACCTGACCCTCGATGGCAACCTGAACGTCACCGATGCTGGCGGATTCGGCGTCGGGGTGTATCGCTTGATCAACTACACCGGCGCGCTGACCGACCTGGGCCTGAATGTCACCGGCGTGCCGGTGGGCTTCGGCCTCGGCGACCTGGTGGTGCAAACCTCGGTGGGCAATCAGGTGAACGTGCTGGTGGCGGCGCCGAATGCCAATATCCGCTTCTGGGACGGCAGCCAGACCATCGCCAACGGCGTGGTGGACGGCGGCACCGGCAACTGGACGGCTGGCGGCACCAACTGGACCTCGGTCAACGGCCTGGTCAACCAGCCATGGGCCGCTGACTTCGGCGTATTCCAGGGTGCGGCGGGCACCGTCACGATAGTGGGCGGGCAATCGTTCACCGGGCTGCAATTCGTCACCGATGGCTACAACCTGGTGAGCGGCGCGGCGGGGCAATTGACGGCGGTGAACGGCACCGGCGGCAACACCGCGATTCGTGTCGATCCGGGTTCCACCGCGACCATCGGCGTGGGCATCGACGGCAGCGGCACCCTGGCCAAACTCGACAGCGGCACCCTCGTGCTGAATGGCGCCAACAGCTACACCGGTGGCACCGAGCTTCAGGGCGGGACATTAGTGGTGGGCAGCAACATGGCCCTTGGCAGCGGACAACTGAGCACTTCGTCCGGCACCACGCTGGACAGCAACACGGCCGTGACCCTGGGCAACGGGGTCAGCCTGCTCGGCAACCTGACGGTCGGCGGCAGCAATGCACTGACCCTCAATGGCGTGATTGGCGGTGTGGGCGGGCTGGTCAAGAACGGCGCGGCCAACCTCACCCTGGGAGGCAATAACGCCTTCCTCGGCCCGGTTGCGCTGAACGCCGGCGGGCTGATCCTGGCGTCGAATTCGGCACTGGGCAGCGCCACACTCAATGCCGCCAACGGCACCACGCTGGATGCGGCCACTGCAGTGAGCGTGAACAACGCGATCAACCTGGCCGGTAACCTCGGGATCGGCGGCACGGCCGACCTGACCCTGGGTGGCGCCCTCAACGGCGCCGGCAGCCTGACCAAAAACGGCGCGGCCAACCTGATCCTGAATGGCACCAACGGCTTCCTCGGCGGGATTAACTTGACCGCCGGGACGCTCACGGCGGGGAACGCTTCGGCGCTGGGCCTGGGTAACCTGACGGTGGCAGGCGCCTCGAACCTGGACAGCAACACGGCATTGAGCCTGGGCAATAACATCGTTCTGAATGCCAACCTGGGCGTCACCGGCAGCAATGACCTGACCCTCGGCGGCGTGATCAACGGCGCAGGCGGCGTGAGTAAAAACGGCAGCGCCAACCTGACGCTCAATGGCACCAACACCTACACCGGCGGCACCACACTGAACGCCGGCACCCTGACCCTCGGCGGTGCAGCGGCGCTCGGCTCAGGCACCTTGACGGTGGCGGGGCCTTCGATGCTGGACAACAGCTCGGCGCTGGTGCTGGCCAACAACGTCACGGTCAACGACAACCTGAATCTGGCCGGCACCAATAACCTGACCCTGGGCGGCGTGCTGGATGGCGCTGGCACCCTGACCAAAAATGGCGCAGCCGACTTGACCCTCGGCGGCAACAACACTTTCAGCGGCAACTTCAATGTACTCGGCGGTAGCCTGACCACCACCAGTGCCACGGCGCTCGGCAACAACGCCGGCTTGACCCTCGGCGCCGGTACCCAGCTCAACCTCGGCGCTTCTGCGAGCCTTGGCAGCCTGACCGGCAACGGCACGGCACTGATCGGCGCAGGCAATACCCTCAGCCTGGGCGGCGGCAACCAGAGCGGTACCTTTGACGGGGTACTCGACGGTGCCGGGCAACTGAACAAACTTGGCACCGGCACCTTGACCCTCAGTGGCATCAACACCCTGGCCGGCGACACCAGCGTCAACGGTGGCACCCTGAACGTCAGCGGCTCCCTGGCCAGCGGCAATGTCGCGGTCAACAGCGGTGCGACGCTCACGGGCACCGGCAGCCTTGGCGGCGCCGTCACCGTGGCCGATGGCGGGCACCTGACAGGCTCGACCGGCAGTACCTTGTCGGTGGGCTCGCTGGTGTTGTCGGGCAACTCCAACCTGGATGTCGGGTTGGGTACACCGGTCGTCGGCGGCGGTAATGCGCTGATCAATGTCGGCGGTAACCTGACCCTCGACGGTAACCTCAACGTCAGCGATATCGGCGGCTTTGGCAGTGGTGTGTATCGCATCATCAACTACACCGGCGGCCTGACCGATAACGGTCTGGTGGTCGGCGCGGTGCCCGGCAGCGTGACGCCCGGGGATCTGCAAGTGCAGACGGCAGTCGGCAATCAGGTCAACCTGCTGGTGACGGCGCCCAACACCACCGTGCAGTTCTGGGATGGCAGCCAACTGGTGGGCGACGGCACCATCAACGGCGGCAGCGGCAACTGGGGCACTGGCACCACCAACTGGACCAGTGTGGACGGTACCGTCAACCAGGCCTGGGGCAACAGTTTCGCGGTGTTCCAGGGCACAGCGGGCACGGTCACGGTCAATGGAACGCAAAGCATCACCGGCCTGCAGTTCGCCACCGACGGCTACAGCCTGGTGGACGGCACGGCGGGCGCGTTGAACCTGGTCAATGGCGGCACGGGGAATGCGGCGATTCGTGTCGACCCTAACAACACTGCCACCATCGGCGTGGCCATCAACGGCGCCGGCACGCTGGGCAAATACGACACCGGCACCCTGGTACTCAATGGCACCAATGGCTATACCGGCGGCACTGCTCTCAACGGCGGCAAGCTGGTGGTGGGCAATGACAGCGCACTCGGCACCGGCGTATTGACGACGGCCAACGGAACAGCGCTGGACAGCAACACGGCGGTCAGCCTGGCTAACGCGGTGGTACTCAATGGCGCCTTGAATGTCGCCGGGTCCAACGCCTTGACCCTGGGCGGTGTGGTCAGCGGCAGCGGTAGCCTGGTCAAGAACGGTGCGGCCAGCCTGACCCTCAATGGCAACAACACCTACAGCGGCGGGACGCAGTTGGCGGCAGGCATGCTGATCCTCGGCAATAACAATGCCCTCGGCAGTGGCGCCCTGGGTGTTACCGGCAATTCAGTGCTCGACAGCACGGCGGCGTTGCAGCTCAACAACGGGATCAACCTCGGTGCACAACTGGGCCTCGCGGGCACGCAAGACACCACCCTCGGTGGCGTCATCAGTGGCACCGGCAGCCTGGTGAAAAACGGCAATGGCTCACTGCTGCTGACGGGTGCCAACACCTACAGCGGCGGCACCACATTGAACGGCGGCATCACCTCGGGTGACACCAGCAGCCTGCAGGGCGCGATCGCCAACAATGCGACCCTGACCTTCGAACAGGCGGCGGATGGCACCTACACCGGCAACCTCACCGGCGCCGGCGTGCTGAACAAAAATGGTACCGGCGACCTGCTGCTCAGTGGCAACAACACCTTTACCGGCGATACCAACGTCAACGCCGGCGGCCTGTTGGTCAATGGCACGTTGAACAGCGCCAATGTGCTGGTGGACAGTGGCGCCTCCCTGGGCGGTTCGGGACAACTGGCGGGCACCGTCACCCTGGCGAACGGCTCGACCCTGACCGCAGGCACCGGCGGCAACCCGTTGTCGGTGGGCGGCCTCAACCTGTCCTCGGGAACCAACCTGGACTTCAGCCTCGGCGCGCCGGGCGCTTCTACCTCGGTGGTGAATGTGGCCGGCAACCTGACCCTGGACGGCACGCTGAACGTCACCGACGCCGGCGGCTTCGGCACCGGGGTTTACCAACTGTTCCGCTACGGCGGCAGCCTGACCGACAACGGCCTGGCTTACGGCACGCTGCCTTCGGGCATCCTTCCGGGCGCACTGACCTTGCAAACCGCGCTGGCCAATCAGGTCAACCTGCTGGTGCAAACCACCCCGGGGCAAGTCCAGTTCTGGAACGGCGGCACCACCAACCCTGACGGCACGATCACCGGCGGTAGCGGTACGTGGGGCCCAGGCACCAACTGGACCGATCCGAACGGCACCCAGGGCCAGGCGTCGACTAACCAGTTCGCAGTGTTTGGCGGGCAGGGCGGGACCGTGACGGTGCTCGGCAATCAAGGCTTTACCGGCCTGCAATTCCTTGATCCGGGCTACTCGCTGGTGGCCGGCGCAGGCGGCACTCTGAGCCCGACCAATGCGCCGGACGGCAGCTTGGCCGCAGCACGGGTTAACGCTGGCGTGACCACGCAGATCGATGCGCCGCTGGTGGGCACAGGCGGTATCAACAAACTGGATGCGGGCACCCTGATACTGACGGGGGCCAATACCTACACCGGCGGCACCACCGTCAGTGGCGGGACCTTGGCCGGTAACACCACCAGCCTGCGGGGCAATATCTTCAACAACGCACGGTTGCTGTTCACGCAACTGAGCAGCGGCCGATTCAACGGAGTGCTGAGCGGTACCGGTGCGTTGGTCAAGCAGGGCGCGGGTACGCTGCTGCTGACCGGCAACCAGCCGTTCAGCGGCACGGTGGCGGTGGATCAGGGTGTATTGCAAGTCGGCGACGCGGCCAATCCGAATGCTGTACTCGGCGGGCAGGTCACAGTGGCCAATGGTGCCGGGCTGACGGGCAATGGCAGTGTTGGCTCGCTGGTCAACCACGGTTCGGTGACGCCTGACAGTGGCAAGCTGAGCGTCGCCGGCAACTTCACCAACGCCGCCGATGGCGCGCTGAACCTGGTCATCACCCCGTCCGCCGCCGGCGCCCTGGCGGTTGGCGGCACGGCGGACCTGGCGGGCACGCTGAATGTGGTCAATCTGGCACCGTATGCCGGGCCGACTACCTACACCTTGTTGACCGCCGACGGCGGGGTCACGGGTACGTTCGCTACCACCAACCTTGAGAACCTGGCGTTCCTCAATACCGCGCTCAGTTACAGCCCGAACCAGGTTGCGCTGGCGGTCAGCCGCAATAACGTCAGCTACGCCAGCGTGGCGGCCACCGGCAATCAGCGGGCGGTAGCCGCAGCACTGGGCAGTGGCGCAGCAGTGGGCGGTGCGGTGGTGCAAAACGCACTGCTTAACGGCAGTGTCGCCGAGGCTCGCGCCGCGTTCGACAACCTGTCGGGGGAAATCCACGCCAGTACCGCCAGCGCCTTGCTCGAAGACTCGCGTTACATCCGTGACGCGGTCAATGAGCGCCTGCGCCAACCTGGTTGCTACCGCCAGGACGATCCACGCAGCAGCCTGGCACCGAGCGAAAACCAGTTGAGCAGCGCAGGTTGCCATGGCGAAATGGTCGGTTGGGCACGTGTGCTGGGCACCTGGGGGCATATGGGCGGCGACAGCAACACCGCCAGCCTGGACCGCAACCTCAGTGGCTTCCTGCTGGGTACCGACAAACAACTGGATGACGCCTGGCGCGCCGGTGTTGCCGCCGGCTACACCCGCAGCGACCTCGACGCCAAGCACCGCAACTCCAGCGCCGACGTCGACAGCTATCACCTGATGGCCTACACCGCGTATCAGCAGGAAGCCTTCGCCGCACGGATGGGCGTGGCCTACAGCTGGCACGACATCGAGAGCAAGCGCGATGTGGCGGTGGGGGGTGTCGGTCAACGCCTGAAGGCCGATTACAAGGCTCGCAGCGCGCAAGTCTTCGGTGAAGTCGGCTACACCATTCAAACCGGCAGCGTCGCACTGGAACCGTTCGCTGGCCTGGCCTACGTCAACTACGACAGCGACACCATCAAGGAGAAAGGCGGCTCGGCAGCCCTGCGCGGTGATGCTGATCAGGACATTACCTTCTCTACCCTGGGCCTGCGTGCCGGCCAGACCATCACCTTGGGCAACGGCTCGAAAATCACCCCGCGGGGCAGCATCGGCTGGCGTCATGCCTTCGGTGATACCAAGCCGGATGCCGACCTGAGCTTTATCAACGGCGGTGGAACTTCATTCAGCACCCAAGGCGTGCCGATTGCCAAAGACAGCGCCGTGCTGGAAGCCGGCATCGACTATCAGATCAGCCCCAACGGCAAGCTGGGCCTGGGTTACTCCGGCCAGGTCTCGCGCAACGACAAGGACCATGCGATGACCCTCAGTTTCTCCCTCGGTTTCTGATCAAGGCCGAGTCTCTTCAACCGCCCGAAAGGGCGGTTTTTTTTGGGGCGGATAATCGTGCGGGAATAATCTACAAACACTTTCCCGGGGAAAACGAGAGGCTGTGTGCCCCTCAGGCTTCTACAGTTATGCACTTGAGTTTATATTCCATGGATGGCATATTTGCGTGAGTTGGGACGTTGAATATACGGACGAGTTTGGAGGCTGGTGGGGCGATCTGGATACGAAGGAGCAATCCTCGGTATCCGGGTGCTGTACGCATTTGATCCACGCCGGTGTGCCTTATTGCTGATAGGCGGGGACAAAACAGGACGAGGCCGCTGGTATGACGAATACGTCCCGCTGGCTGAGACGTTGTATGACGAACATTTGGAAACACTGCGTAAAGAGGGCCGTCACCATGGCTAAAAAATTTAGTGAGCTTCAAGCTGGCATGACACCGCAAGCTCGGGCCGATGCAGAGCGCATCCTCCAGCAGCACCTGAAAGAAATGCCTCTGCATGAACTGCGCAAGGCGCAACAGATGAGCCAGGACACGTTGGCCAAGGCGCTGAATATCAACCAGGCGGCAGTGTCCAAAATGGAGCGTCGCACCGACATGTATATCAGCACGCTGCGTAACTACATTCGCGCCATGGGAGGGGAGCTGGAGATTGTCGCCACGTTTCCTGATGGCCAGGTAAAGATCGAAAACTTTGCCAACTGAGTCATTTTTTCCGTCAACGCCCGGCCATGTGCCGGGCTTTTTGTTATCTGGAATACCTGTCGCCATTGTGCAGCTTTATAGACAATACTTGGAATTCTCGCCCTATTGGCCATCACCATGAACCAACTCCTCGCCATGCGTGCCTTCGTCCGCGTCGTCGAAACCGGCTCCTTCAGCCGCGCCTCCGACCAGCTGGCGCTGCCGCGCTCCACCGTCAGCAAACTCATCACCGACCTGGAGAAGCACCTTGGCGTCAAGCTGATGCACCGCACCACCCGTGCGCTGTCGGCGACGCCGGAAGGGTTGGAGTACTACAACCACGCGCTGTGCCTGGTGGCCGAGCTGGATGAACTGGACAATGCCCTGCGCGGGCAGAAGCTCAAGCCCAGTGGTCACCTGAAGGTGGATGCGCCGGCGTCCTTTGCCAATTGCCTGTTGATTCCTGCGCTGGTGGATTTTCATCGCGAGTATCCCGACATCACCATCGCCCTGGGCATCAGCGACCGCGCCGTGAATATCGTGGGGGAGGGTGTGGATTGCGTGCTGCGGGTTGGCAAGCTGGATGACATGGCCATGATCGGCCGCAAGGTTGCTGACCTGGAATATGTCACTTGCGCTGCGCCGGGCTACCTGGAACGCATGGGTACGCCCGAGTCTCCCGAAGACCTCGAAAAAAACCACCTCAAGGCCGGCTATTTTTTTGCCGGATCGGGCAAGCCGGAACCGTTGATTTTCGAGCAAGGCACGACTCGATACGAGGTAGGCCAGTGCGCCTTTTCGACTAACGAAGGCAATGGCCTCAAGGAAATGCTGCTCGCTGGCCTGGGCGTCGGGCAGCATTTCAAGGCCATCGTTGACTACTACGTCGAGACTGGCCAACTCGTCCCGGTGCTGGCGGGCTGGACTCGACCCGCCACGCCGTTGCACATCATCTACCCACCCAATCGACATCAGAACGCGCGGCTGAAGGTGTTTATCGACTGGGTGATCGAGCGGTTCGGCGTCAGGCAATAATCGCCGTCACGCGGATTTCAATACGCATCGCTGGCAGTCCCAGGGCTTCCACCCCCAGTTCGGTCCAGATCGGCGCGTGATTGGGCATGTAATGGCGGTACCACTTGACCATCTGCTCGTTCACCTCGGGAGGAAAACCGCCCACGTGGTAGGAGTTGACGTGGATCACATGCTCCCAGCCGGCACCCGCTTCTGCCAGGGTGCGATCCAGGTTGTGAAAGGCCAGGGCGATCTCGTCGGTGAGGGACTCGGGAATCTGAAACTGGTCATCCCAGCCGCCCTGGCCTGAGGTTTCGACGCGGTTACCCACTTTTACCGCTTGGGCGTAATGCAGGGTTTCGCGTGCAATGTCGCCGTAACCGGGCGTGATGAAGAATTCGGGCTTGCTCATGGTGTTCCTCGGCTTCAATTGACTACCCGGTGACTGTAGTGGACTGAATCGGTGAACAAAATCCCTGGTTTTTGTCATCACTGTCCATGGCTGTGCACAATCTGCACCTAGCAGTTAAAGACCGGTGCGTAGCGCTCTTCACGTTTTTTGAAGTGGATGGGCGCCATGGGGACTTTTTCACCGTTCACGAAGATATCGGGAAATGTCAGGGTGAAATCGTCCATATCGCCTTGGCCCAAACGCGTACCCGGCTCCTCGCTGCTGTAACGCACCCGGGGATCAAAGCCGGCTTCAAGGGGTTTGATGCTGAGCTGATAGGTTTTGCCCGACGCCAGTTGCACGGTGACCAGTGGCGACGCCGCGCTGACCCACAAAGGCGTGTCAGCTTTCCTGGCCGAGGGGTACAGCCGGCCGAACAGGCGCAATTCGGTGCTGGTTGAGCCGTCCGTCGCCTTAGGCGAGGCGACATACACCAATACGTGCACCCCTTTGAGTTCCGCAGAGAGTGGAGCGAAGCTGATAGCCGCCTCTGGGCCCGGGCAGGTGCGATAGAGCACGGCGTTTTGGCCAACGCTGGATTCGGGGTGCAAATAGGGGCCGGTGCTGCATCCGGCCAGAAGGGCCAGCAGAGAATAGAAAACGTAGCGTTTCAAAGGAACCACTCCATGGTGCATTGAGGGCGCTTGCTGCCCGGGCGGGCAGTTTTTCACATTTACCCCGGCAGTGCTTTGATACTATCGCCCTCCGTCGTCACCAGGAGTCACCGCCGCATGCAACACCAGTGGGATGAAATGCACCGCACCCGCAAGCCCACGTTTGTGTTGTGTGGCGAGCCCCAGGGGGATGTGCTCAATCTCTATGTCCATGGGTATTCGGCGTTCTTCAGCCAACAGCAACTGGGCAATTTCTCGCAGCAACTGGCAACCATCGAAGGCTCGACCAACCTGATGCTGTTCTGGCCGGCGGGGCACTTCCTGGAAAACCTGTTTGCACCGTTCAAGGATGTGATTACTTCGATGCTCGGCGGTGGCAGCCTGGGTGCGGCGACTATCGGGGTGGGCAAGGCGATTGCCTATTTCCTCGACCACTACAAAAGCGTCGAGGCGCGGGTGGATGAGGTCGCCAAAAGTCTGCTGCCCGAGTTGGCCAACTACCTGCACGGCGAGTCGATCAAGGTGCGGCAGATCAACCTGATCGGCCATTCCCTGGGCGCGCGTATCCTGGTCAAGAGCCTGCTGGCCAGCCCCGAAGTGGCGCGTGAATTGCCGCTGAACAACCTGTTGCTGATGGGCGGCGCGATTTGCACGTCCAGCCCGTGGGACCTGGTGTCGGCGCCGCTCAAGGGGCGGGTGATCAACTGCCATTCGAGCAAGGATTGGGCGCTGGCGCTCAAGCCCGACACCGAGCGTTGCATCGGCCGTTATGCCATCCCGCTGACACCCGCGCTAAAGGCCAAGGTCGCCAATGTGCACCTGGCCACTTTTGACCATGCCGCTTACTGGCCGCAGTTGAAGACGGTGGTGCAGTACACCGACCTGCTGCAGGAGCGCCGGGGCATGATCCGCGCTGATCAGCGCAGCCCTGAAGTGCGCTTTGCCGAAGAGGATGTGGACCTGTTCCCGCTGCTGGTGCAGGCGCGGCCGGAGGAGCTGAAGTTCTTCGCCGAACTGATGGCGCAAAAGCGCAGTGCCTCGATCGACGCCACAGTGCGCGAACCCTTGAAGCTGGCCATCGAGCTGCAGCGTATGGGCGGCGACACCTTTATGAACCTGGCCCGGGGTCATGGCGTGAGCTATCGCGAAATCGCCCAGGACGTCGCGCAACGGGTGGGTATCAAGTTTGATGAGCCGATCGAGAAAGTGGCTCTGGCGGATCTGGAACTGCAAATCGCCGAGCGACTGATCGAGCAATACAAGGACAAACTCAGCCAGGCCGATCGCCAAGTGTTCGAGGCGGAACTGAAGGCCGCGGCACAAAAGGAGCAGGGTTTTTTCAATCGTTTCGATGTCGGGCGTTCAGCCACCACCGCCCTGAGCGGCACCGCGCTGGCCGGGTTGACCGGGTTTATCCTGCGCCGGGGCGCGGCCACCGCCATTCCCGTGGTAGGGCAGGCGCTGGCGGCGGCGATGCTGCTGGTGAGCGGCGTGCGGGCGTTTTCCGGGCCGGCGTATTCCATCACCACCCTGGCGGTGCTGGTGATCGGGGTGATTCGCGAGCGTCTGGAGCGTGAGGCACTGAACCAGGAGATGGATCTGGTGGTCCAGGTGGTAGAGGCATTTGATCTGCCCCGGGAGACGGTGATGCGTACCGTCGCGTCTGACTGATAAGCTGCGTTCACGTCTTGTGTGAAAGCCTGGTACCCCGCGTGAAATTCAGCCTGCCAAAAATCGCTACTGCACCGTTCTGCCCGCCGGAAGTCGCCGGCTCCATCGTCGTTGATCTCCGTGCGTCGTTTTTCAAGCGCGTGCTGAAGTTCGCCGGGCCAGGCTTGCTGATCTCCATCGGCTACATGGACCCGGGCAACTGGGCCACGGCCATCGAGGCCGGGTCGCGCTACGGCTACAACCTGTTGTTCGTGGTGCTGCTGGCCAGCCTGGCGGGGATGGCGGTGCAGTGCCTGTGCTCGCGGCTGGGCATCGCCACCGGCAAAGACCTCGCGCAACTGAGCCGCGAGCGTTACAGCCGGCGCTCGTCGTTCGTGCAGTGGATCCTCGCGGAAATCTCGATCATCGCCACCGACCTCGCCGAAGTCCTCGGCTGCGCCCTGGCGTTTCACCTGTTGCTGGGGGTGTCGCTGACCACCGGGATTGTCATCACTGCCTTCGATACGTTGCTGATCCTGGCCCTGCAAAATCGCGGCTTCCGCCGACTGGAAGCGATCATGCTGGCGCTGGTGGCAACCATCGGCGTGTGTTTCTTTATCGAGCTGGTGCTGATCAAGCCTTATTGGCCCGACGTGTTCCGTGGTTTCACCCCGTCGCTGTCGGCCATCAGTGACGCCGCACCGTTGTACCTGGCCATCGGCATATTGGGCGCCACGGTGATGCCCCATAACCTGTACCTGCACAGCTCCATCGTGCAAACCCGGCTGTTCGGCAAGGACCTGGCCAGCCGCCAGGACGCGGTCAAGCTGGCGCGTATCGACACCATTGGCTCACTGGCGCTGGCGCTGCTGGTGAATGCGGCGATCCTGGTACTGGCCGCTGCGGCTTTCCATCAGACAGGCCACACCGACGTGGTGGAAATCCAGGACGCCTACCACCTGCTCGACCCGCTGGTGGGCGGTGCCTTCGCCAGTGTGCTGTTTGGTATTGCGCTGTTGGCTTCCGGCCAGAGCTCCACGTTCACCGGCACCATTGCCGGGCAAGTGATCATGGAAGGCTATCTCAACCTGCGCATTCCCTGCTGGCAGCGACGCCTGATTACCCGTGGCCTGGCGCTGATCCCGGCGTTCCTCGGTGTGTGGCTGATGGGCGACGATGCCATCGGCAAGCTGTTGATCCTCAGCCAGGTGGTATTGAGCCTGCAGTTGCCATTTGCGTTGTACCCGCTGATTCGCATGACGGGGGACAAGCGCCTGATGGGGCCATTCGTGAACAGTTTGCCAACGCGGCTGTTGGCTTGGAGTTTGTTTGTGGTGATCAGCGGGGCGAATGCGTGGCTGATCGGGCAGTGGTTGTTTTGAGCGAAGTGATTTACGTCAAGACGGCCAATGATGTGTATTTCGCCACTATTGGGTCGGAGGTCACTAACTTCATCGGCTCAATGATAGCCGTCGCAATGATGAGCCTATCAAACGGGTCCCTGTGATGGTGTTCAAGGTCCTTGACCGCGATGGCGTGCTCCGGGGTTATGGGCAGTTCCACGTAGCCGCTTTCCAGGCAGTATTCGCGAATTTCGTCCAGGTTGACGTTGAGCTTCCCGAGCCCGACCTTTATCGCCAGCTCCCAGAATGTGGCGGCACTGACGTAAATTTCAGCCGCGTTCTCGATCAGCTTTCTGGCCTTCGCTGACAGTTTTGGATCATCGCTCAGGGCCCAAAGCAGGATGTGGGTATCCAGCAGTATTCTCATGGGTGGTTTCCCTCAAACGCATCCAGCATGTCGTCTGGCAATGGCGCATCAAAGTCATCCGGCACCACCAGTTTGCCCTTCATTGCGCCGATTCGCCGGCCTGTCGGTTTCCCGACAGGAACAAGGCGAGCCATCGCGCGCCCATGCTTGGCTATGGTGATGATTTGGCCGGCGGCGGCATCATCGACCAGTTTTGATAAATTATTTTTTGCTTCACCCAACGGTACGGTAATCATTTGGTCTTCCCGAGGTTTTGGCCAAATATAGCCAAAATTTCGTAAGCAGGCAAAGATCAACCGACTGCTGGTGGAAGGTGATTTTTGCAGGGACGATTGTAGGTTTCCGAACGGGTAATGACTGGCATCCATGACGTCTCTCCTGAAGGAATTCGTCGAAGTCTGCCCGAGTGCAAGAGGTTTTTGACCCATGTTTTGGAAAATCAGATCGGACTTACTTAAGGGGGGACTTTTCCCGACAGTGCGGGCCGAATAGTTTCCCACGGTTACTCAACGGTCCCAGTACGGCACGGCCCCAAAACACTCGACGAAGTAGTCGATCACCGTCCGCACCTTCAACGACAGCCGCCGACTGCCCGGCCACAGCGCCGCAATCTGTTGCGGCTCCAGGGTCGTCGCCACTTCATAGTCGGTCAGCACCGCCTGCAGCGTGCCGGCACGCAGCCCTTCGCCGATCAACCAGGATGGAAACACCACCAGCCCCAGGCCCTGCTCGGCGGCGTGGGTCAGCGTGTCGGCGTGGTTGCCGGTGATCGGGCCCTTGACGCTGTAGGGGGTCCAATCGTCCTGGTCGCGGCGGAAAAACCAGCGTTGTTGGCCGGTGACGCCCTTGTAGGCCAGGCATTGGTGGTTCACCAGTTCGTCTGGATGCCGGGGGGTTCCGAAGCGCTCCAGGTAGCCAGGGCTGGCAGCCAGGCGAAAGCGCTGGGGCGCGAAGATTCGCGCCTGCATGCCGGAATCGTTCAGCACGCCAATGCGAAACAGCAGGTCGGTGCCGTCTTGCAACGGGTCGACGTAGGTGTCGGTCTGCTGGATATCCAGTTGCAGCTTCGGATACCGCCGGCACAACTCCCCGAGCCACGGCGACAGATGGCGCTGGCCAAACACCATCGGCGCATTGATACGCACCAGGCCACTGGGTTCGTTTTCCTGTTCCTGCAATGCCTGACCGGCGACTTCCAGTTGCTCCAGCATCAACCGCGCATGATGCCCCAGCAGGCGGCCGGCTTCGGTAGGGCTGACCGCGCGCGTATGGCGGTACAGCAACTGTTGGCCCAAGGCCTGCTCCATCAACTGGATTTGCCGGGAAATGGAGGAGGGCGCCAGCCCTTCACGGCGTGCGACTTCGGAGAAGCTGCCGTAATCCAGTACCGCGACAAACAGGCGAAGCGCCTTGAAACTCAGTTCGTTCAAGCCCTGCATCATGACTCCTTGCTGTGCGAATTACGCAAAGGTGTTGTCGGCATGCTCCCATTTATCGCACAGCAGTGCCACCGGATAATGCGCGCCATTGTTCCTCTCTCTAACGCGCAGGTGATGTATGCAGGCTTCTTCAGTGGCGGGTATGGCTCAGGCCAGGCCCAAGACGTTTCTTCGGTTGTTGCTATTGCCGCTGGTGATCTTCGCCGGCATGGGCTTGTCGGTGGAGGCCGGCTTGCTGGGCCCGCTGGGTGTGCAGGTCGGCCACTTGTGGGCGACCTTGAGTATCTTCGGCGTCGGCTCGGCGATCCTGTTTTTACTGTTGCTGTTCAGCGGCCCGCAAAAGGGTCCGGCGTTGACCGACCTGCCGCGCTGGCAACTGATCGGCGGCTTCCTGGGGCCGATGTACGTGGTGGTGTTGACTCTGGCTACGCCACATATCGGCATTGCGATGACCATGATTGCGATCTTGTCGGGCCAGGTAGGCAAGAGCGTGTTGATCGACCATTTCGGCTGGTTCGGCACCGCCCGCAAGCGGGTCAACGTTGAGCGCTGGATTGCACTGGCGTTGATTGTGGTGGCACTTGTTCTGATTGCGCGAGGTTAAATCGATGAACCTGATTCTATTGTTGGTGTTGGTCGTGGCCGCCGGTGCGGTATTGAGTGTGCAGGCCGCCATCAACGGCCGCCTCGGGCAGGCGGTGGGCGTATTGCGCAGCAGTCTGCTGACCTTTGTGGTGGGCGCGATCAGTACGGGCTTGCTGATTCTGTTCTTCGAGCCAGCCCACGCCGTCAGCCTGCTGGACGTGCCGAAATGGCAACTGACCGGCGCGTTGTTCGGGGTGGTGTACATGATGGTGATGGTCGGCGCGGTACCGATTGTCGGCACGGCGGTGGCGACGGTGGCGGTGATCGTCGGGCAGTTGGGCATGGGCATGTTGATCGACAACTTTGGCTGGCTCGGCAACCCGGCGATCGAACTGTCCGGCAGCCGGATCGTGGCGATGCTCTGCCTGGCGCTGGCCCTGGTGTTCATGTATCGCAGCAACGCTCGTCGGGCTGACTGAAGGGTCTTTGAACCTTGAATCATTGCCTATAGTCACTGCTTGAGGTGCCGGCGTTCGCCACACCTGGACGACCACGAAAAGGAGTCTGACCATGCAAGAGAAAACATGCGCCTGCCCCCACTGTAACTGCCAGTTGGGGAAAACCGCGGTGATGAAGGATGGCAAGGGGTATTGCTGCCAAGGCTGCGCCGAGCATCATGCCCATGGTGAGCCTTGTGCTTCGGCGACCGGGTGCGAATGCGCCAAGTCCGCCCACGGCTAACGCGAACGACCTGTACCTGTAGGAGCGAGCTTGCTCGCGAAAAAACCGAGAGCGGCGCGGGGCACCAAATGCCCCGCGTTATCGTTAACGACCTTCGCGAGCACGCTCGCTCCTACAGTTTTCAGGTAGTTTTCAGGCAGTGGAGCGCGCATCCGAGCGGCGCCACTGCACGTTTTCGATACCGAATTTCTCGGCCTGGGGCTGGCTCGTCTTCTTCACCTGCTCCCGGGCAAAGCGCCCGATACGGCCTACGCCGGCATCGCAACTTGCCCAATGCCAGGCTTCGGCGTTGTCGAGTTTTTCCAGACGGATGATGAACGACTTGGGCTGGCCATGCAGCGTGTAGTCGATCACGAAAAGTTTTGCGTTAGTCATGGACCCGTTAACCCTCCCTGTGTCTTTAAGTGACCCTCCTGACGCGGTAAAAATTCACTCGGATTATCTACCGCAGGTCTTATCATGGCTCTCCGCCCTGAATGATGTGCCCTCCATGGCCCTTGCCGCGCCGCCCGACCTCAGTGATCACGCCGTCCCCGTGCAACCTTTGGCGCGCACTTACCCGCGCGGGTTGTACATCGAGCCCCATCAACATGATTGGGGCCAGTTGCTCTATGCCATGAGCGGCGTGATGTGGGTCGAGACACCCCAGGAAGCGTTGGTGGTGCCGCCCCAGCGTGCAGTGTGGCTGCCGCCGGGTGTCGAGCACGGGATACGCGTGGTGTCGGACTTGCAGATGCGCAACATCTACCTGCGCCCGGCGCTGGCGGCGACCCTGGACAGTCAAGTGCAAGTGATCGAGGTCGGCGGGCTGCTTCGCGAACTGATCGTGGCGCTGGTGGAGCAGGGCGACCAGGGTGACCAGGCCTACTACGAGGCCGTGGTTGGCCTGGCCCTGCTGGAACTGCAGCGGGCCCGACGCTCGCCGATCCGTATCGCCTTGCCCGTGGGCGCCGATCGACGCCTGACGAATGCCTGTCAGGCGGTAATGGCGTCGCCTTCCCTGGAGATTCCCTTCGAACAGCATGCCGAAGCGGCCGGTGCCAGCGTGCGTACGTTGGCCAGGCTGTTTCAGAACAGCCTGGGTATGGGCTTTGCCGAGTGGCGCCGCCAGGTGCAGTTGGCCACCGCCGTGGCCGAGTTGATCCAGGGTCAGCCGGTCAGCGCTATCGCCCGTTCCCTGGGGTATTCGCCGAGCAGTTTCAGCGACATGTTTCGCCGCGAACTGGGGATGGCGCCGTCGCAGTATCCCGTCTGAGGCTTGGCCGAAATCCTGAAGCAGTTGGCCGATGCTTCGGATTTGGCTTCCCTACACTGCCCGCATCAACCCTTGCTGCGGAGTGTTCCATGAATTACCTGATTTCCCTGGCCATCGGCCTGTCGGTCGGCGTGATTTACGGTGCCCTGGACTTTCGCTCGCCCGCGCCTCCTGCCATCGCCCTGGTCGGGCTGATGGGCATGTTGATGGGCGAGAAGCTCTGGCCCATGGGCCGGCAGATGGTCAGCGCCTGGTTGTCCTGAAACCCTTTTTAACCTCGATGGATATTGGCCATGAAAGCACTGCAATTTTCCGCCACCGGTGATCTCGCCGCCCTTGCTTACGTCGACGTTGCCACGCCGGTGCCGGCGGCCGGTGAAGTCCTGGTGCAGATCAAGGCCGCCGGGTTGAACCCCAGCGACGTGAAGAACGTGCTCGGGCGTTTTCCCTACACCACCTTGCCACGCATTCCCGGGCGGGACTTTGCCGGGGTGGTGGTGGAGGGTCCGCAGGAACTGGTCGGCCAGGAAGTCTGGGGCACCGGTCGCGATCTGGGCTTTTTCGCTGACGGCTCCCACGCCCAGTACCTCACCGTGTCGGCCAAGGGCGTGGCGCACAAACCCAGCCATTTGAGCTTTGCCCAGGCCGCCAGCCTCGGCGTGCCGTACACCACGGCGTGGGATGCCCTTGAGCGCAGCGGTGTCGGCAAAGGCACTCGCTTGTTGGTGATAGGTGCCAATGGTGCTGTGGGCAGTGCGGCTTTGGCCCTGGCGAAAATTCGCGGGGCCCAGGTGCTCGGGGCGGTGCGTCGGCCGGAACAGGTTGAGGCCTTGCGTGAGCAGGGTTTCGAGGGCTTGTTACTGGGCCAGCCGGAAGCGCTGGGAGGGCAGGTTAACGCGCTGTTCGGTACGGGCGCCGATGTGATCTTTGACACCACCGGCTTCTGGTTGCCGGCAGCGGTGGCGGCACTCGCACCTTTTGGCCGTATCGCAATCATTGCCGCGCCGGTTGACGGGCACGTGCAACTGCCTGCCCTGGCGTTGTACCGCAAGGGTGGTTCGGTGGTGGGCATCAATTCGTTGCTCTACAACTGCGAACAGTGCGCGGTGATGCTGGAGCAATTCGGGCGGTTCTTCGATGAGGATTTGCTGCCGTTGCCGACCGGTTTGCGGGAAGTGTCGCTGGCCGACGGTGTGAAGTGCTTTGAGGAAGTGAACCGGGGCAGTGCAGACAAGATTATCTTCCTGCCCTGACCCGCTCATTGTGGGCGCGGGCTTGTGTGGGAGCGGGCTTGCTCGCGAAAGCGGTGGAACAGTGCCGAATGTATTGGCTGACACACCGTATTCGCGAGCAAGCCCGCTCCCACATTTGATCTTTATTCAGGCTTCGGGAACGCCTTTTTCCCACGCCGACCAATTCTTCAGAATCGCCTGCACCAGCGGATTACCGGTGCGGTACAGGTTTTCCAGCGCCGGCACAAAACCGCCCTGGTCCGCGTACTTCAACAAGTTGTCCACTTCACTGTAGCCCGGGTACGGCCGATCAAAGTCGGAACCGGCCCGCACCACCGCCAGGCGCTTGATGTCCACCAACCCTTCACGGCTGGCCCGCAGCAACGCTTCATAGGTGGAGTTGTCTTCCTGCTGGGTGGTGCAGTACACACCTTTATTGTCCGTCAGCAACTTGGTCCAGACTTCGGCGCGCTCACTCAGGCGAGTCCCGGAGAACCAGGTATTGCCCGCCAGGGTGTCGCACTGGGTGACCTGCGGCGGCTGATTGGCCGGCGCGTAGGGATAGTGTTTGCGCCAGGCCGTGGACTCCTTGCTTTCACTGAGTTCGACTTTCTGCGACAGCGCAAACGCCTTGGCTTGCAACTTGGGATTGAGCTCGAACACCTCGGTCTTGTAGTCCAGTGGCGGCTTCTCGTTCGGCCCCTTGGTATTGATGCCGATGTAGCCGGTCGGCCAGTCCTTCGGCGCGTCCCGTGAATCCAGCTCCCATTGGGTGCCGAACTCCACCAGGTAATGCGCCCATGCGGCGGTGCCGATGGTGCCGTGGTGCGGGTTGATCCCGGCAATCCCGGCGATCAGGAAGTAACTCTGGCGCAGGTCGAACTTGGGCGACAACGCCAGTGCCAGGGTCGAGGCGGCGGCGTTGGTCTGGCCCATGCCGGTCACCAGCAGGCACACGTCCTGGGTGTTGCAGCGAATCACTGGATACTCGGCCGACAAGCCCGGCACGCGTACTTCCTGCTTGAGCTCCAGGCGGTCGATCCAGTTCTGCGCCTCAGGGGCGAACATGGTGATCAGCATCACCTTGGGCTTGATCGGGGCCGGTGCATCGGCCAGCACGACCTGCGGCAACAGCGCCCCGGCGGCCAGGCCGATGGCGATAGAAAGGCGGGTAAAGGTCTTCATCTACTGCTCCTTGTTCACACTCAGAATTGATAGCCCACACCGGCGTAGTAACCCCAGCCGTTGGAGCGGGCGCGGAAATTACCGTCGCCAAAGTTCAGCTCGCTGCCGTCTTCCCAGTTGCCGCCGTTGTGGAAGTAACGGCCTACCAGGGTGAAACGCAGGTGAGTGAACGAATACAACAGCACGTTTGTTGCAACCAGGGAGTTGGCGGTGCGCGCAGGGTTGTCTTTGTGCAGGTCCGAGCCGAAATCGTAGTTGGTGAAGCCGATATAGGTCAGCGACGCACCATTGTCGAAGCTGCCGATGGGCACGATGTATTTCATCTGCGCACGGTAGCCGTCCCACGAATACTCGTTGCTGGCACCGTAGTTTTCCCACTGGTAACGGCCGTAGAAGTTGGCCGACAGGTTGACCCGCGAGTGGGTCTCGATGTCGGTACCCAGGCCGCTATACAGGGTGTTGGCGCGGTTGGCCTTGTTGCTGCCGTGGTCGTAGATCCAGTCAAACGCCACGTACCACTCTTTGAACGGCCCGATGGCCAGGCTGCGGCCCGCCAGGTAGTCAATGGAGATACGCGGCTCGTGCTCCATGAACACTGGGGAGCCGTGGTCCCACGCGCCTTTGTCATTGCTGTTGCCGATGCCGAAGATCTTCGGGATGTCGACGTAGCCATACAGTTCGAACGGGCCCTTGCGGCCGAAGTATTCGTACTCCAGGTACACGTCATCGGCGGGTTTGGGGCCGAAGCTGATGTCTTTGCTGCCGATTACCGTCAGGTCCTGGTTGAACCAGTCCGACAGATACACGCCTTTTTTGGAAGGGCTGGCTTCGGGGGCCAGGGTTTCGCCCTGTGCTGAGTCATCGGAGGGTTTTTCCTGCGCCAAAATGGGTGCACCGAGTACTCCCGTAACGGCAGCCAGTAGCAGGGAAACAGCAAAAGGGGTGGCCGACGCGGGCCGTCTGGAAGTGGGTTGCATTGAAAATCCCTGTTCTTACGCGGTTGTGGCCCGATTCTTCGGGTTGAGGTGAACCTGGTGGCCAAGTTCGTTCCGCAAACGTTTGCACAGGTTGTACCAATTTGTGTCAATTGCATGAAGGAATTGAGAAAAGTGCGATTTAGTCGGCCTTTTGGTCAGAAACGTAACGGACCGGATGAAGACGTGTGTGGCATCCTGCAGGACCTCGCACTGGGAGTCGTCCGATGTTCGATCACTATTTGAAACGCTGGAACCTGACACCCGAGGGTGACGCCATCATCACCCCCGGCAGCGACCTGCTGCCGGTGCGCTGGGACGGGCAGCCGGCGATGCTCAAGATCGCCCGCGAGCCTGAGGAAAAGCTCGGCGGCGAGTTGATGACCTGGTGGGCCGGCGAGGGCGCTGCGCGAGTGTTTTTGCATGACGGCGATGCGGTGCTGATGGAGCGCGCAACCGGCCCGGGTTCGCTGATGCACATGGCCCTCAACGGCCAGGACGATGGAGCCAGCCGCATTGCCTGCGCCACCGTGGCGTTGTTGCATGCGCCGCGCCCGTCGCCACCGGCGGGCTTGCACTCATTGGAGCTCTGGTTCCGCTCCCTGTGGCTCGCCGCTGAGGGTAAAGGCGGGCGGATACGCGAGTGTGCCGCCACGGCCCGCAGCCTGCTGGCTTCACCTCAGGACCCGGTGGTGCTGCACGGTGATGTGCACCACGACAACATCCTCGATTTCGGCCCCCGGGGCTGGCTGGCGATTGATCCCAAGCGGGTGACCGGCGAGCGCGGCTATGACTACGCGAACCTGATCTGCAATCCGGATTTGCCCACTTGCACCGATCCGGCGCGATTTGCACGCCAGATCGAGATCATCGCCGGGGCCGCGGGCCTTGAGCGCCAGCGCCTGTTGCAATGGGTGGTGGCGCACGCCGGTTTGTCGGCGGCGTGGTTTCTGGAGGACGACCAGCGGCACCGGGCCGATAGGGAACTGGAAGTGGCGCGTCTGGCTCAATGCGCCTTGGTAAACGGCAGCGCCTGATCACCGTTGCGGTTGAACAGGTACATCGCCGTTTCCCTTCGATACTCGCTGGGTGTCTGGTTCATCTCGATGCGAAAGTGCCGGTTGAAGTTGGAGAGGTTGGCGTAGCCCACTTCAAAGCAGATATCGGCCACTGACATTTCGCTTTGCAGCAACAAGCGACAGGCGCGCTGCACCCGGAACTTGCGCATCAGGTCGATAAAGCCGTGGCCGGTGACACGCTTGAAGAACCGCGAGAAGCCCGGCTCGCTCATGTCCAGGCGCTGGGCGATCACCGACAGTCGCAGGTCGCCGGTCAACTCCGTCATCAGGTAGTCGAAAGCCTTGTGAATGCGCTCCGAACTACGGGCGTCCAGGCTTGGCGTGTAACAGGCACTGGCCAGGCGATGGGCTTCCCCGGACGGCGCCTGCATCAAGGTGTGCAGCAGCTGGATGAACAGAATCAGGCGCGCCAGCCCTTGGGCAGGGCCGATGGATTCCAGCAGTTGCGCGGCCTTCAGTGCCGTCTCGCCGGTGAACTCCAGGCCGCGCCGGGCCCGGTCAAACAGGCCTTGCAGGTCGCCCAGCTCAGGCAGCGTGGTGCGCAGGGCCAGCAGCGCGGCACCGTCGAACTGCAACACCACATCGCGCCCCGTCAGGTACTCGCCCGGGGCGAGGTCGCCGATCCAGTCGTGGGGCAGGTCGGGGCCGATCAGCGCCACATGGCCGGCGCCAAATGCGCCGATATAGTCGCCCGCCACCAGCTTGCCGCTGCCCTGGCGGATCAGGTGGATTTCGAATTCGGGGTGATGGTTCCAGCGGGCGAGTTCGAACGGATAGTCATGTTCGTACCAGCGAAAGCCATGCTCGGGCTCGGCCAGAATCACTTCCAGCTCGGCGGGGCGTTGCTCGAAAAGGGCGGATCGGCTTGCGGGCATGGGCTTGGCCCTTCTGGGCTTTTTGGAATGGCACCAAAATACGCCCTTTGTCCAAGTAGCCGCTACCCCGGGTTTTGCCCGCCGCTGATACTTTTTTGATCTTCGCGATGCGGTTAAAAAAGTATCAGCCGGGCATCCGCCAGTCGTTTGTCCGGCCCTGGGCAAGCTGCTGTAATCGGGCCGTCAACAACAAAAACAATAAGTGGAAACCGCCATGTTCAAGATTCCGAAAGCGCTGTTCCTGCTCTCCGGCCTCACGCTCGCGACGGCCGCCCATGCTGCCGAAACCGTGACCATCGCCACGGTCAACAACAGTGACATGATCCGCATGCAACGCCTGTCCAAGGTGTTCGAACAGCAGCACCCCGAGGTGAAGCTCAATTGGGTGGTGCTCGAAGAAAATGTGCTGCGCCAGCGCCTCACCACCGACATCGCGACCCAGGGCGGCCAATTCGACGTGCTGACCATCGGCACCTATGAAACCCCGCTTTGGGGCGCCAAGCACTGGCTGGAACCGATCACGCCGCTGCCCGCCGATTATGACGTGGAAGACATCTTCCCTGCAGTGCGCCAGGGCCTGTCGGTGAACAACACCCTCTACGCCTTGCCGTTCTATGGTGAAAGCACCGTCACTTATTACCGTACCGACCTGTTCAAGCAGGCCGGCCTGACGATGCCGGAACATCCAACCTGGACCCAACTGGGCGAGTTCGCCGCCAAGCTACACCAGCCCGCCAAGGACCAATACGGCCTGTGCCTGCGGGGCAAGGCTGGCTGGGGTGAAAACGTCGCGTTGCTGAGCACCATGGCCAACGCCTTTGGTGCGCGCTGGTTTGACGAGCAATGGAAACCCGAACTGACCAGCCCGGAATGGACCGCGGCGGCAAACTTTTACGTCAACACCCTGAAAAACTACGGCCCGCCGGGGGCTTCCAGCAACGGTTTCAACGAAACCCTGGCGCTGTTCAACAGCGGCAAATGCGCGATCTGGGTCGACGCCAGCGTCGCGGGCTCCTTCACCACCGACAAAACCCAAAGCAAGGTCGCCGACAGCGTGGGCTTTGCTGCCGCGCCGACCGAGGTCACCGACAAGGGCTCGTCGTGGCTGTACGCCTGGTCCCTGGCGATCCCGGCCACCTCCAAGCACAAGGACGCCGCCAAAGCCTTCATCACCTGGGCCACCTCCAAGGAATACATCCAGCTGGTGGCGGACAAGGAGGGCGTCACCAACGTACCACCGGGCACGCGCCAGTCCACCTACAGCGCGGCGTACCTCGCCGCTGCGCCTTTTGCCAAGGTGACCTTGCAGATGATGCAACACGCCGACCCGGCGCACCCGTCGGCCAAACCCGTGCCGTACGTGGGCATCCAATACGTGACGATCCCCGAATTCCAGGCCATCGGCACCTCGGTGGGCAAGCTGTTTTCGGCGGCGCTCACCGGCGGCATGACCGTCGACAAGGCACTGGCCGAGGCGCAGTCCACCACGATGCGCGAAATGAAACGCGCCGGCTACCCGAAATAACCACCTTAGGGACACTGCATTCATGAAACGACTGGAAGGTAAAAGTGCGCTGGTCACCGGTAGCGCCCGAGGCATTGGGCGGGCGTTTGCTCAGGCCTACATCAACGAAGGTGCCACCGTCGCCATCGCCGATATCAACCTGGAACGGGCCCGGGCCACTGCCGCTGAGCTGGGCCCGAAGGCCTATGCGGTGGCGATGGACGTCACCGACCAGGCGTCCATCGACGCCGCGATCGCCGCCGTGGTAGCGCAGGCCGGCAAGCTCGACATCCTGATCAACAACGCGGCCTTGTTCGACTTGGCCCCCATCACCGATATCACCCGCGACAGCTTCGACCGGCTGTTCTCGATCAACGTCGCCGGTACGCTGTTTACCTTGCAAGCGGCGGCCAAGCAGATGATCAAACAGGGCCATGGCGGCAAGATCATCAACATGGCCAGCCAGGCCGGGCGTCGCGGTGAAGCGTTGGTGGCAGTGTACTGCGCGACCAAGGCGGCGGTGATCAGCCTCACGCAGTCGGCGGGGCTGAACTTGATCAAGCAGGGGATCAACGTGAACGCCATCGCACCGGGTGTGGTGGACGGTGAGCATTGGGACGGGGTGGACGCGATGTTTGCCAAACACGAAGGGCTGCCGCTGGGCGAGAAGAAAAAACGCGTGGGCGCCGAGGTGCCGTTTGGGCGGATGGGCACGGCGGAGGATTTGACCGGGATGGCGGTTTTCCTCGCGTCCAAAGAGGCCGACTACGTGGTTGCCCAGACCTACAACGTCGACGGCGGCAACTGGATGAATTGAGTCGGACGCATCTCCTTGAACCACCGCAG
>NZ_JAXCIS010000100.1:0-9292 GCF_034044025.1 Pseudomonas sp. SED1 | reverse complement strand
AAGAAACGGATATGCCCCCACCCCCACCCCCACCCCCAGCGGAACCCAATTCCCACCCCCCACCCAACGCCGTATACAAATTCACCTCCGCCACCAACTGCGCCAACCGATCCACAATCAACGCCTGCTGCGAACTGAACAACGACCGCTGCGCATCCAGAAACACCAGATTACTGTCCACCCCACTGCGATACCGGTGCTGGGCCAGGTCGTAATACTTCTGGTTAGCCCTTACAAAATCCCGCTGCGCCGCCAGTTGCTCGTTATACGTCTGGCGCGCCGCCAACCCGTTCGAGACCTCCTGAAACGCCGTCTGAATCGACTTCTCATACTGCGCGACAAAGATGTTCTTCTGAATCTTCGCGTAATCCAGACTCGCCCTCAGACTCCCCGCATTAAAGATCGGCAGATTGATCTGCGGCTGAAACGCCCAACTCCCCGACCCCCCCTGGAACAATCCCGACAAATCCTTGCTGGAGGTCCCCGCGTTGGCCGTCAGCGTAACCGAAGGAAAAAACGCTGCCCGCGCCGCGCCAATATTGGCGTTGGCCGCCTGCAACTGATATTCGGCCTGAACAATATCCGGCCGCCGTTGCAGCAGGTCCGACGGCAACCCGGCCGGCACGCGCGCCACCAGGTCGGCGGACAGCGGCTGTGCCGGCAAAGAATCCGGCACCGGCCCGCCCACCAGCAACGCCAGGCTGTTGAGGTCCTGGGCCACCTGGCGCTGGTAGCGGGCAATGCTTGCTCGCGTGCTCTCGACGCTGGTCTGGGCCTGGATCACATCGATCGACGTCGCCTTGCCCGCCGTTTTGCTGCGCGACGTCAGGCGCAGACTGTACTCGTCCGAAGCAAGCGTCTGCTGGGCCAGGGCCAGCAGTTCCTGGTCGGCGCGCCAGGTCAGGTAGGCGTTGGCCACGTTGGCCACCAGGCTCAGTTGCGCACTGCGCCTGGCTTCTTCAGTGGCGAGGTATTGCAGCATCGACTGCTCACTGAGGCTGCGCACCCGGCCGAAAAAATCCAGCTCATAGGCACTCACGCCCAGCGTTGCAGAGTAGGTGGAGGTGATCGCCGATTTGCCGGTGCCCGTGGCACGCCGTGGGACTTTCTGCCGGTTTTCGGCGCCCGTGGCAGACACCGCCGGGAACAGGTCCGCACGCTGGATGCGGTATTGCGCCTGGAACGCTTCGACATTCAGCGCCGCCACCCGCAGGTCACGGTTATTCACCAGTGCCTGGCCAATCAACTGCCGCATCACCGGGTCACGGAACAACTGTTGCCAGTCAGACCCGGCGGCCGATGGGCCTACCTTGTCCGCGTTGTACACCGGGTACTGCGTCGGCGTTGGCGCCTCGGGCCGCTGATAGTCCGGGATCAGCGAACACCCGCCAAGCACACACACCACGCCGAACATCAGTTTTTTCATCACGCCCCAACCATCCATTTGGCCAGGCCATGGCGGCCACTCACGCCCAATTTGGCCGCCGCGCGCTTGAGGTAGGTTTCAATGGAGCTGTTTTTCACGCTGAGTTTCTCGGCCATCTGCGGCACGGTTCCGCCGGTCAACAGTCCCAGGCACACCTCTTGCTCCCGCGCCGATAAGGTGATGTCACTGAGTGACAGGCGTTTGTAGAATTCGCGCTGCAATTGCGACTGCTCCAACAGGGTTTTAGAGGGCTCGGGAGCCACCCGCGGCGCCTGTCGATTGATCTGCGCGTGGCGCTCGATCAAGGGCAGCAAGGTTTCCGAAAGGCTCTTGAGAAACGACAACTCCGCCAGGGAAAAGGCGCGTTGGGTATGGGGCCGATAGAACGAAATCACGCAACGCCGATTGGCCTGGCGCGAGACCAGGTTGCACTGATGAGAGGTGCCGCGGATGTGGGTACTGTTGGCCTTGGCATTCATCTGGATCAACAACGGATCATTCATGCCGAGCATTTTCTTCAGCAGCGGATGATCGTCGCGGTGATGCAGGGTGCGCGGTGGCGGCAAGTCCTGCTTCAACCCATCGCTGCCGAGTAACGTGATGTCGAGTACGCATGCCTGGTGCTCGTCGAGGGTCCATTCACTGAGGTCCACCAGGTGAACCGGTACCAGCTTGTTGACCAGTTGCAGCATGTTAGCTGCGAAGTGTTCAGTGCCAGTGCTTGAAATCAATTCCCCCAACTCGAAATAAAAATGCGGACTTTCCATATTCCGAATACTGCTGGTCAGACTCATAGCCATCTCATCCTTGATGTCGAAAACCGTCGACGGTTGCCCCCGTTCGTCTGCAGGCCTCCCGTTCTCCTTGAACCTGGGTCGGTGCTCGAGGCTTCATTTAGCCACGGGGATTTGTCCTACGTATGTAGCGGAAACGAGGGACACAACCTGCCATAAAAAGCGCGCCATTATTTCGTCATTTCTGACGGGAAAATAACGCGGGGCTACACGGGGAGGGTGTTTTAGAGTTTGTTAACTAGTTGATATAGAACAGTTTTGTTTGTCTTTAGGAAAAGCCTCGTCTGCAAGGCAGCGGCCAGGGATAGCCAATTTCCTACACCCATTTAATCGATTCAGCACTGAACCATCAGCCAACCCCGGCACGGTATCTGGCTGTCCGGGTTTCGGGTGACATACGGCCCTTGGGGGCGATGCTTAAATTCCGTTGATTTCGCCTCAATGGGGCGTTGTGCGCCTTATCGACACCTCACATGAGAAGGATCTTATGACGTATTTCCCTCTGACCGCCGCCCAGCGGGATATCTGGCTGGACCAACTGCGCCTCGGCGATTCGCCGCTGTACAACATCGGCGGTTATGTCGACCTCACAGGCCCGGTGAACCCCGCATTGATCCAGCGCGCCATTGAGCAACTGGTGGCCAAGCACGACGCGTTGCGTACGGTGTTGCAGGTGGCGGACGATGGCTTGCCCCGGCAGGCGTTTGCCGAGTCGATGGTGGTATCGGTGCCCCGGCATGACGTCTCGCGGCAGCCGGACCCCGAGGCGGTGGCCGAGGCCTTGCTGCAGGCGCAAATGGCCCGGGCCTATGGTCTGGTCGACGAGCCGTTGTTCCGCTTCTTCCTGGTCAAGCTCGACGAGCAGCATTACCGCCTCGGCACCCAGGCCCATCACCTGATTCTCGACGGCTGGGGCTTCGGCCAGATGCTGCAATCGCTGGCCGGTATCTACAGCGCCCTGGAGCAGGGACGGCAACCAGACCTGTCGGCACCGTCCTATGTAGACTTTATCGACAGCGATGAACGCTATCGCGAGTCGGCCCGTTATGCCCGCGACCGCAGTTACTGGCTGGACAAATACCAGGCGCTGCCCGAGCCGCTGCTGACGCCCCGTTACCATGCCAAGGGCCAGGTACCGAGCAACACCTACGTGGCACCCTTTCCGGCGACGCTGCTAAACCGTATGGCGCGGGTGGCGAACCACTACGAGGCATCGGCGTTCCATGTGCTATTGGCCGCGATGTACCTGTACTTCAGCCGCACCGGCCAGCGCCAGGAATGGGTGGTGGGGCTGCCGATTCTCAACCGTTCCAATGCGCGCTTTCGTTCGACCCTGGGACTGTTCACTCAGGTCAGTGCCGTGCGCTTGCAGTTCAGCGACGACCTGCCGTTCAGCGTGTTAGTGCGTGGCGTACGAGACCAGCTCAAGCAGGATTTCCGGCATCAGCGCTTCCCCCTGAGCGAGATGAACCGCGAGCTGGGTCTGCTGCGCGCCGACCGTGGCCAGCTGTTCGACCTGTCGGTGTCCTATGAACAGGACGACCATAAATTTCGCTACGGCCAGGCATCCGCGCGGGCGATCAAAGTCTCCAACCACCATGAGCCGTTGCCGCTTGCGATTCACCTGCGCAGCAATCGCTACCACGACACGGCGTGCCTGCACTGCGTCTACAACGAGGCGTATTTCCAGGAACACGAGGTGCAGGCCCTGGCGGAACGTCTGGTGTATCTGCTGGAACAGGGCCTGGAAAATACAGCGCTGGCCCTGGCCGATTTTTCGTTGATCACGCCTGAGGAAAACGCGCAGTTGCAACGCTGGAACGCCACGGCTCAAGCGTACCCTGCTGCACAAACCCTGCACGGGCGCATCGAAACCCGGGCCGCGCTGACCCCGCATGCGGTAGCCGCGGTGTACCAGGACCAGCGACTGACCTACGCCGAGTTGAATCAACGGGCCAATGCCTTGGCTCATCAACTGTTGGGGCTTGGGGTAAAGCCTGACGACCGGGTGGCCATCGTCGCCCGGCGTGGCCTGGCAACGCTGGTGGGGTTGCTGGGCATTCTCAAGTCCGGTGGCTGCTATGTGCCGGTGGACCCGGCCCATCCTGCCGAACGCCTGAACTACCTGCTCGATGACAGCGCGCCGGTGGCGGTGCTGATACAGACGGATTTGCTCGAGCGCTTGCCGGAACTGACGGTGCCGGTGATCAATCTGGATCAAGCCACGGCGCAGTTGGCGAGCAACCCACACGTGGTGATGACGCCCGCCAACCTCGCTTATGTGATCTACACCTCGGGCTCCACCGGCCTGCCCAAGGGCGTGATGGTGGAACACCACACCGTGGCCAATCTGGTGGACTGGCATTGCCAGGCCTTCGACTTGCACGCGGGCAGCCATACCGCCAGCGTTGCCGGTTTCGGGTTTGACGCCATGGCCTGGGAAGTCTGGCCGGCACTGTGCGTGGGCGCGACCTTGCACCTGCCGCCGGCCCACGACGGCGCGGAAGACATCGACGCGCTGCTGGACTGGTGGCGCGCTCAGCCGCTGGACGTGTGCTTCCTGCCCACGCCGGTGGCCGAGTACGCCTTCAGCCAGAACATCGAGCATCCGACCTTGCGCACGTTGCTGATCGGTGGCGACCGCCTGCGCCAGTTCAACAAGGCACGCAGTTTCGCGGTGATCAACAACTATGGGCCTACCGAAGCGACTGTAGTTGCCACCTCTGGCCTGGTTGAGGTCGGGCAGCCGCTGCACATCGGCAAGCCCGTCGCGAACGCCACGGTCTACCTGTTGGATGAGCAGCAGCGGCCGGTGCCCATCGGGATCGCGGGCGAGTTGTACGTCGGTGGTAAAGGTGTGGCGCGCGGCTATTTGAACCGTCCGGAAATGACCGCTGAGCGCTTCCTCGATGATCCCTTCAACCCGGGCCGTATGTACCGCACCGGCGACCTGGCGCGCTGGCTGCCGGACGGCAATCTCGAATACCTGGGGCGCAACGACGACCAGGTAAAAATCCGTGGAGTGCGTATCGAACCGGGCGAAATCGAATCCGCCCTGGCAGGTTATGAGGGGGTCACTGAAGCTGTGGTCCTGGTGCGTGAGGGGCAGCTATTGGCCTGGTTCACCGAGCACGCGCCGGTAACGATTGACCTGCTTCGTACCCATCTCAGATCACGCTTGCCGGATTACATGGTGCCGCAGGCCTACGTCAAACTGGACGCGTTGCCCCTGACCGCCAACGGCAAGCTCGACCGCAAGGCTTTGCCGGCGCCCGGTGCCGATGCGTTTATCAGCCGAATCTACGAAGCTCCCCAAGGCGCCACGGAAATCACCCTGGCGCAGATATGGGCCGACGTGTTGCACGTCGAGCAAGTAGGGCGGCATGACCATTTCTTTGAGTTGGGCGGCCATTCGTTATTGGCGGTCCAGCTGGTGCAGCGCATGCGCCAGGCCGGGTTGCAGGCGGATGTGCAGGTGCTGTTCGGCCAGCCGACATTGGCCGCGCTGGCGGCGGCGGTCGGCCAGGGCACCGAGCTTGATGTGCCGGCCAACCGCGTTCCTGTAGGTTGCATCTTGATTACCCCGGACCTGCTGGTACTGGCCGAGCTGGACCCGCCGACGATCGAGCGCATTGTTGCCGCCATCCCCGGCGGCGCCGCCAATGTGCAGGAGATCTATCCGCTGGCACCGTTGCAGGAGGGCTTGCTCTATCACCACATCACCGACGAGCGTGATCCGTACCAGCAACACGCGATGTTCAGCTTTGCTTGCCGTGAACAGCTCGATGCCTTCGCCCAGGCGCTGCAACAGGTGATCGACCGTCATGACATCCTGCGTACCAGCCTGGCGTGGGATGCCATCGAGCAACCGATGCAAGTGGTGTGGCGCAAGGCGATTCTGGACGTGGAGCCGTTGGTCCTCCAGGGGGATTCAATCCTCCAACAACTGCGCGAACGCCAGCGCCCACTGGACTTGCGCAAGGCGCCGCTGATGGCCCTGGATTACGCCGAAGACCCGCAGAACCGCCGTTGGGTGGGCATGCTGCGTTTCCATCATCTGGTGAACGACGCCACATCGACGCAAGTACTGATGGCGGAAATCCAGGCACATCTGCTCGGCCAGCAACACCAACTGCCGGAGCCGGTGCCCTATCGCAACGTAGTCGCCCAGACCCGTTCACCGGCACGCCAGGCCGCGCACGAAGCGTTCTTTCGCGAGCGACTGGCGGATGTCGACGAGCCGACCCTGGCCTTCGGCTTGCAGGAGCGCCAGGCGGATCGCCACGCGACCGAGGAAGCCGATGTGCTGCTCCCCGACGCACTCGGCCAGCGGCTGCGGGAGCAGGCGCGCACCTTGGGTGTCAGTGCGGCGAGCCTGTTTCACCTGGCGTGGGCCCAGGTGCTGGGGCGCGTCTCGGGCCGTGACGATGTGGTCTTCGGCACGGTGCTGCTGGGACGTTTGCAAGCAGGTGAGGGCGCCGACCGTGCCTTGGGCATGTTCATCAACACCTTGCCGCTGCGGGTACGCCTGGCCGGGTTGACGGTGCGTGAGGCGATCAAGGACACGCAGCAGCAACTCAGCGCCTTGCTCGCCCATGAGCAAGCCTCGCTGGCGTTGGCCCAGCGTTGCAGCGGCGTCACGCCGTTGTTCAACAGCCTGCTGAATTACCGACATGTCTCGGCCGAGGAACGCCAGGCGCTGCAGCCCGGCATCGAATTGCTCAGCAGCGAAGACATCCTCAGCTACCCGCTGATGCTCACGGTGGACGACCTGCCCAGCGGTTTCCGGCTCAAGGCCAAGGCGCCCCGCAAGGTCGGTGCCCAGCGCCTGCTGGACTACCTCGGCACGGTGCTCGCGGGATTGATGGAGACCCCAGAAGCGCTGCTATTCGACGTGGAGGTGTTGCCCGCGACCGAACTGCAACAGCAACTGGTGGACTTCAACGCCAGCGAAACCGACTACTCCGTGCACCTGACCGTTCACGCCCTGTTCGAAGCCCATGCCCGGCAGACACCCCACGCGGTGGCGGTGCAGGCCGGTGAGCAACAGCTGACTTATCGCCAACTCAACGAGCGCGCCAACCGCCTGGCCTATCACCTGCGCGAGCGCGGGGTGCAGCCGGATTCGCGGGTGGCGCTGTGTGTCGAGCGCGGGTTGGACCTGGTGGTGGGCTTGCTCGCGATCCTCAAGGCAGGCGGCGCCTATGTGCCGCTGGACCCGGGCTACCCCCGCGAGCGTCTCGCCTACATGCTGCAAGACAGCGCGCCGGTGGCGTTGCTGGTACACGGCGCGACCCGCGATTTGCCGGGGGAAGTGTCGATACCGGTGATCGACTTCGACCACGGTGCCTGGCAGCACGCGCCCGAAGGTAATCCACTGGTGCCGGGGTTGAGCGTCGGCAACCTGGCGTACGTGATGTACACCTCCGGCTCCACCGGCACGCCCAAGGGCGTGATGATCGAGCATCGCGGCTTGGGTAACTTGATGCACTGGGGCTCGCAACTGTGCCCGAATGCCGAGGGTGGCGCGTTGTTACAGCGGGCGCCGTTCAGTTTTGACGGTTCGGTGTGGGAGTTGTTCTGGCCGTTGACCAACGGCATGCGCCTGGTCCTGGCACGGCCCGATGGCCACCGTGAACCGGCGTACCTGGCGCAGGTGATTCGTGAGCAACAGATCAGCGTGATCAAGTTTGTGCCGGCGATGTTGCAGCAGTTTCTGGAGCTGGAAGAGTCCGCTCACTGCACCAGCCTTACCGACGTCCTATGCGGCGGCGGCGAGTTGACCGAGGCCTTGGCTCGTGGGGTTCAGGCGCGGTTGCCCGGGGTGCGTTTGCACAACGTTTACGGGCCGACCGAGGCGACGGTGGACAGCAGCGCCTGGACCCTCGAACCGGGTGCGCCGGTGCCTGGGTTGCAGTTGCCGATTGGGCGGGCGATCAGCAATACCCGGTTGTATGTGCTGGGCGAGCATGACCGCCCGGTGCCGCTGGGGTGCAGTGGGCAGTTGCACATCGGCGGGGTAGGCGTGGCCCGGGGGTATTTGGGGTTGGCGCAGATGACTGCCGAGCGGTTTATCGAAAGCCCGTTTGTGGTGGGGGATCGGTTGTATCGAACCGGGGATCTGGTGCGGTATTTGCCGGATGGGAATCTGGAGTTTTTGGGGCGTAATGACTTTCAGGTGAAGCTGCGCGGGGTGCGGCTGGAGCTGGGGGAGGTTGAGGCGCGGTTGGCGGCGCATCCTGCGTTGCGGGAGGTGGCGGTGTTGATTCGGGATGAGCGGTTGGTGGCGTATTTCACCGTTCGTGATGCGGTGCCGGGGCTTGAGGCGTTGCGTCGTTACATGGTGGAGGGGTTGCCTGAGTACATGGTGCCTTCGGCGTTTGTGCGGGTGGAGGTGTGGCCGCTTAACCCGGCGGGGAAGCTGGATCGCAAGGGGCTGCCGGAGCCTGGGGTTGAGGCGGTTTTGAGTCGTGCCTATGAACCGCCTCGGGGGGAGGTGGAGACTGTGATTGCGGGGGTTTGGGCGGAGGTTTTGAAGCTGGACCGGGTAGGGCGCCAGGATCACTTTTTTGAGTTGGGGGGGCATTCGTTGTTGGCTGTGGGGGTGGTGGCGCGGATGCGTAAGGCGGGGTTGGAGGTGGATGCTCGCTCGTTGTTCAGTCAGCCGACGGTGGTGGGGTTGGCGGGGGTAGTTGGGAGGAGGGTGGAGCGGGTGGAGGTGGCGCTTGCGGTGGGGATTCCGGAGCTTGGTCGCAGGCGGAGGATTTGAGGGGTGGTGTTGGGTACATATCCGTTATTTAGGTAACGGCTGCCTATGGTTCCGCTCTTACAGCGGGTCACTTTTGAAAAGCGCAAAAGTAACCAAAACGCTCTGCCCCGCCTGTCGGCACCTCGCCTAGGCTCGGTGTGCCCTCAGCTCCGGCATTGCTCCGCGGGCCGCCGCGACGGGCCATCCATGGCCCGGCGCGGCTAAACCGGCGTCCTGCCGGTTTACCCGCTCCTCAATACCTGCGTTCGGCCTCGGGCTGAATGGGGCAGTCAGATCAAAATCAAAAGCAGATCAAAAGCAGAG